>PBTE01000084.1 GCA_002726515.1 Planctomycetaceae bacterium
ACGCTGATTGGCACCCATCGACGTGATATGGCGACCAAGAACGGTGAACTTCAACAACAGCGCCACCACGACCGATAAACCGACAAGAAACCAGACACCAGCCGGAAACAACATCCACGGCGTAGCGATCCTGGGATTGAGCAGTTGTGGAATCCATTCAGGCACCTGTTCCGGAGCAGGACGTATGGTCCGGTTTTCGGCAATGACTTTGGAAAGCCCCAAAAAGATTGTCATTGTGCCCAACGTGACGATAAACGGAACGACACGCAGAATGCTGATTAACAGTCCATTGACTGCCCCGATCAGACCGCCGGCAAGGATTCCCGCTGCAATTGCTGAGGATGGGGCGTAGTCCGCCTTCAAACACCAGGCCAGGACGACCGCGCAGAGCGCCATGCCAGTTCCAGCAGAGAGGTCGATTCCACCTGAGACGATAATGATCGTCATTCCCAGCGCGGCGACACCGACCGTGGCGGATTGAACGACAATGTTTTGTGCATTTTTGACCGTCGCAAAACGCCCACCTCCACTCTGAAGATTATCGGCGATCGTAAAGAAGGCGATCACCACAATAAGGGCCAGGAGCGTCCCCAGGGTGGTGCGGAGTAAACTGAGCAGGCGCGACGGTCGGTTCAAATCGGATTCCACTCAGTCACCCTTTTGCGGATGAAGTAACAGATTGATTTTTGGGTCATCCAGATTTTCTTTGGTGGCGACATATTCACCCGTGTAGATTCGTTTTTCAACTTTTTCACCACGCAAATGCGCCACCATCGTTTTTACTCCCAGGTAGCCGATATTAACGGGATCTTGAACGACCAATGCCCCAAGTTTTCCGTCTTCCAATGCTTTGACCAGGTGGGACGTACGATCGAAGCCAATCAGTTTTACCTTTTCGACCAATTCCTCCTCTTCCAAGGCCTGCAGAACACCCGTTGCAGTTCGGTTGCAGATCACAAAGATTCCATCAACACGGTCACCGAATTGGTTGAGAAGATCCATCGATTTGTTGTAGGCATCGACTTCGGTCGGGCCGGAATATTGATTGTCTGACAACATATTAATATCTGGAAACTCTTTAGCGACGGTATCCAGGAACCCTTGTTCACGTTGAGCGCCACTCTCCTGGCCTACGGTATAACGCAACAGGATTGCATCGCCTTTGTTGTTCATGAATTTGGCAAGTGTCCGGGCGCCTAACTGGCCACCGTGATAATTGTCCGTTGCCACAAAGCTGACAGTGGTTGATTCGTCGTCCAACGCACTATCGATGACGACCACGGCAATCCCTGACATCTGGGCGTCCGCGACATAACGAACCAAAGCGGTCCGATCAATGGGAGCCAAGACAATACCGTCCACTTCCTGGGCAACATAGTTCTGAACAATGTTGATTTGGCCCTCACGGTCGTTCATTGTTAGCGGACCTTCCCAATAAATTTCCACGTTACCCAGTTCTTCAGCAGCTTGCAGGGCGCCGGCGTGGACGGAAGTCCAGAAAACGTCAGTTGTGGCCATCGGGATGACTGCGATCCGGTAAAGAGGTTCCTGCGTGGCCGTCTCACCATCGCTTGGCGAAGTTTCAGACCGGGGACCGCAGCCGATCAGCAGGGACGAGGCAATCACCGTAGCAGCAATCAAATAGCGGGCCACTTTATCTCTCCTGGTAACTCGAAGTGGAAAATCTTACGGGAAACATTTGCATCTGCCCGGGTAGACCAGATCATGGGAGCAGGTCGTGGGCAAAAATAAAGTCTAGCGTTTCCCTGTTAGGGCATCACGCTTATCATGGTACTTGTAGCGTCCTCTATGATGCCAGCCTGATGAAAATTAGGGAAGACGACTCCGGTAATGTCCAAGCTCCAACGAAAGGAACCGGCCGACTCGCTTTTGACCATGGACAAAATCTGGAAGTCGTTTCCGGGTGTTGTGGCCCTGGCCGGAGCCCGCCTGGAAATTGCACCTGGCCAAGTGCATGCGCTGGTGGGTGAAAATGGCGCTGGGAAAACGACGTTGATTAGAATTCTCACCGGCGCGTTGCAGCGAGACCGGGGCCGTGTTGTGTTTGGCGGGAGGCCGGTCCATTTCCCTTCGCCGCAACAAGCCCAGGCAAGCGGCATCAGCACAATCTACCAGGAACTGAATCTGGTTCCCCTCCAATCAGTGGCGGAAAACGTGGCAATGGGGCGCGAGCCTCATCGTTGGGGGATTGTTCAGTGGCGGCGCATGAATGAAGAAGCCGAGGTTCAACTACAGCGTCTGGGGTTATCGATTGACGTGACCCGGCCGCTGGGAAGCTACGGGACAGCTGTGCAACAGATGGTAGGCCTGGCCCGTACCCTGTTGCTGAAGAGCCGGCTGGTTGTCATGGACGAACCCACCTCTTCGTTAGACGAGCGGGAGGTTGACGTCCTTTTTCGTGCGATTAGCCAACTGACCTCCGAGGGTACAAGCGTGTTGTTCATCAGTCATCGCCTGGATGAAATCACGGCCATTTGCGATCGAATCACGGTGTTGCGCGATGGCAAAACGGTGCTCCAAAAGCCGATCCGCAATTTAAATAAACTGGATATTGTCGCCTCGATGTTGGGACGATCTGCGGAGCAGGTTTCCGGGTTTGTCGCCCAAGCCGAGAAAAAACAATCGGACCAGGTTTCGGAGGTGTCTCAAGAAGGTGGCGATGCTCCCTTGTTGGAAGCGCGACGGTTGCGGCGAACCCCGGTCTTGTCGGATGTGAATGTGACGCTGGCACCGGGTGAGATTGTTGGTCTGGCGGGACTGCTGGGCTCCGGGAGAACTGAAACAGCCAGGGCTGTTTTCGGGGCTGATCCGGTGGAAGCGGGGCAGATTTTGATGAAGGGCAAGCCGATCCGTTTGCGACATCCGCGAGATGCGATAGAGCGGCAGATGGGATTTTGTCCTGAGGATCGACATCTCGATGGTGCGATTCCCATGATGTCGCTAAGGGAAAACCTTACCTTGGCCGCCTTGCCTCGACTGTCACGATATGGGGTGGTCTCACCCCGGCGCCAAGCGGAGGTGGTGAACCGTTTCATGAAGGAATTGAGCATTCACTCGTCCGGTCCCGACCAACCGATGGGTGAACTTTCCGGAGGAAATCAGCAAAAGGTATTGTTGGCGCGGTGGCTGTGTACCCAACTGCAATTATTCATTCTTGACGAGCCGACCCGGGGAATTGACGTAGGGACCAAAGACGAGATCCGTCGGAAAATTGCGAAATTGTCGAGCGCGGGACTGGCGGTACTGTTGATTTCATCGGACCTGGAAGAACTGGTGGAAAGTTGCGATCGTGTGTTCGTGTTACGGGACGGGTCGACGGTAGCAGAACTCAACGGGGAAGAAGTGACCGAAAGAGCAATCATGGAGGCGATGGCAAAACAGCTCTCTCCGCACGAGTAACAAGGTTGCCTGGGACTAAAAACTGACCGGTCTTGCGAGCGAGGTCGGTCGCCGGTGCACAGACAGACACCAAGCGTGATCACCTTAACAGGTCGAGATTCTGTGGTACGTGACGCCATGATTTTCAAGAAACTCGATTAACTCGTGAGGATCCAGCGGGAAGTCCCCTGGATTGATCCCTCGAAAAGACAGGTTGCCGGCAGCAAGCTTTCTTACCGCCAGGATGGCCGGGGCAATGGGAATGATGTAACCGTGGTCGTTTGACGTGTACGTAATCGCAACGGCCTCGTCGTTTTCATCGACCACTTCGTAACCGACACCGCCGTAGCGATGGCCCAGGAAACGCGACAGACTCAGTCCGTATTGGTGGTATCGATTCAGGACCTGTCTCATCCAACGAGAGTATGATGCAAGGGTGAATATCTGATTAAGTCCTGTGACATTTGTCGAGACGTAATAATCAACCGTCTCCAGGGTTGGCCACCTTGTTGGAAGTGTGATGGAGTCGGCGGATTCGAAAAGACGTCCCTTCACTCGCCCGATCGGCTTTGGCATATGAAAATTCCTCGCTGATCGCCAACCGATTCGTGTTTGAAGGGACGCGTCGTCATACACTTCGACAGGCTGGCCAATCGAACGCAGCAATGAAACCGCAGTGCCTTTGACGGCGGTGTACTTTGTCGAAGGGACGAGAAACCCACTGATTCGTCGAGGTCGGCGAAACCCGCTCAATTGAAGACTAGCAGCTGAAATCGCAGAAACCGTGCTACAAGCCGTAAAGATGTGACAAGTACTGGCATCGATTTCGTCTTGCAAACGGTAAACTTGCTGGACATAACGAAGGCTATCGGCCAGATCGACTACGTCAAAACCCACGTCGATTGCTGCCTGGACAAGCGTTGGACCACGATCTTGATACGGACCAACGGCATCCACCACGATATCCCCGTTTCGCAGCACGGCACGGATGGAATCCGGGTCATGGACGTCTATGACAACATCCGCCTGAGATCGCCTTGATCCAAGCAGCGGCGCAAACCCCTCGGCGCGGAGTTGACGAACAATCATACCGCCGAAAAATCCAAATCCGCCCAGGACAATAATTCGTTTCACCCCACCTATCCCATTGGCTGGAGATATCTCTTGGGCACTCGGTTCCCATGAACGATCAGAAACTTCCAAAAGACTGTTACACTGGACAAACCCGTTGAGTTATCCTACCACCAAATGTTTACAGCAACCATGGACACGTGAAGGAAGATCCACCTCGTGAAGATCATCCCTTACCTTTGTGCCGCCTTTCATCTCATCGCAGTGTTTGCGTTAGCCTTCGCGATTCGCGGCGGGTCAGAAGTCGTACCCGATCCACTGGAGAGGGCGAGGTACGTCGTCGAACATACCGCACTCTGGCAAATTGGATGGATCATTTGGATGGCGTCGGCGGCAAGTCTCATCGCTTTTTATTTCTGGTGGGCGTCACGCCTTTCGTTTCCCGGACTCGCCGTCGCTGGCGTATGCATCGCAGCATGTGGAATGCTGTTTGACCTTTCTGGCGAAACCATCTATGCGGCATGGCTACCGAATCTCGCGGCCGAAGCGATTCATGACCCCGGAAATGTGACCGGAGAAGCTGTGGTGCGTTTTACAAGGACACAACACCTTGGAACAACCCTTACCGCAATCTTCGCAAATGGCCTCTACACGCTCGGCGGGATTTTGTTAACACTGAAAACATCATTCAACCGGTTCATGTCGGTTGTAACGTGGACGCTTTGGATTTGCGGTGCCGCGATGTCAATCTCCGCCATTGCGGGAAATACCACCGGGATTGTAGTCAGCAGCACGGTCCTTTTTCCACTGTTTATCTTGTGGTGCCCGCTGATGGCCCGGACGTTAAGCCCCGCTCCCGCGGCAACAACTGATGGCTGAACATTATTCGGCGAGCCTTCAACCCGAAGGATTGGCCGCATGCCGGCCATGCGGAATTCGTTCCTTTAACAGTGGCAGCCAGCGGTATGGACAGTCCTGGAAATAGAAGATGGAATCAAGTTCCGCATTCTCTGAATGAAACGGGCCGTTGTTAAAGTAGCCCAGGTAATAGTCGGTCGGCTCAATGATCCGGATATTCCAGTCGCCTCGGTCGATCCTTAATATCAACACCTCGTTTGTTTCAGGATGATACGCGAACGCATCATAGAAATCGACAATGAGGCGGCGTGCTTCTTCGGTTGAACGAAAGACCGAAGTGTCCGGCATGCTCGATTTCGGATTGGACGTGTCGGAAACCAGGACCAGGTTTCCACCGGGATCGTCGGCGGTATCCACAGTCAAACATAAGTGACCACCATGCCGCGCCATGAGGATCGGATACGTATTACAGCGATGAGCTCGAAATTCCGGCAACATGTTGGCGGCAAGGCTCATCAGCTGGCTGTTGGTTTCGCACCGGACAAAATAACATCCTTTCATGGTACGTCCACGGAAGTCTGTATAGGTCACGTGCGCGCGATACGTGCATTGATAGAAATTCATTCTCAGTGCATTGGGAACTCGACTTATTCCGAAGTCTTTGAGGCGCGAAGCCGTCACGGAGATGAAGGATTTTCCGTGGCAACAATCCAGGTCGAAAACGTCCGGGATAATCGGACGTAATGCTTGCGGATCGACCCGGTAATTGATGCAGATCGCTTCTGCCCAAACGGTGTTTGCCTCGAACGGAATGGACGGTGCTTCGCGTCGGTGACGCCGGACGTAGTCCGGGTGGTCAGGCGTGATCTGTTGCTCGATTCCTTCTAAAACACGATCCAGTAGTTCACGTCCGGATTGCGTCACGGAATAACGACCACGCAGATGTTCGAGTAATCCGGCTCTTTGCAATCGTTCAAATAACGAGGCATCCGATATTTTACACGTTAGCAGTTCTGACAACTCGTTGCAGTTCAACGAACCACGACTGTGGCAGGCAACCAACACGGTCAAAGCCGCTTCGTCCAGATCTTGCCACGTTTCAGAGGATTCTTGCGTCATCGGATTCCTGTTGCCGTCCCTTTCGTTCGCGGTACATGCTCAAACCTGGAATGAACATCGTACACCACCAGGCGACTCCAACGAGCCACCATTGCACCGAGGGAACCATCGTGGCAAAAACCATGACTACAACGAACATTGCCGCGTAAATCAAAAACCGCCGGTAGAAGACGATGCCCATCATCGCGACGCTCAAACCGCTTGTCATGGCAAACAGCGGACAGAACAGAAGGGAAGAAGCGCCTGACAATTGCAAAACAGCAGTTCCGGCCAGGATAAACACAATAAACACAACCCAGATTCCCCACAGCTGCCATTCAACAAAACTACGAACACCACGGTCGCGCTCCGTCAAAAACAGAACGAGGAGAATATCAATCAAGGCGACGACGGATAGCGGAATCAAATACCAAGGAACCGGCAACTCCTGCCGGTCGATCATCGTGCCGGCTGCCGCCCCGGCAAAATTGACAAAGGCGTGAATCATCCAAATCACGCCCCAGTTATGAGCCACGAGATCATCTCGTGTGTTCTGTATCACGTCACGAATGATCGCCAGTGCCTGTTCGGCTGTGTCTTTGTCCACACGAAATTCTCCGTTCGACCACCGATAAACGCCGGCTCCCTCTGAGCGGCAATCCCAATACACTCAGTCACGACAGCCTATCATGTTTTCCCACGGTCTCAAAATAGACCTGACAAGTCACATGATTCATGAAGCGTCCCCGTTTTGCTCCCCCGGGCCGGATAACCCAACCACCCGTTGTGCCCCGGGCGGTTAACGGATAATACGGCAGTTCGGCGGCGACTGCTGTAGTTCGGCAACGCCCGCGTCGGTGACCTGGGTACCCTGGAGAAATAGACCCTTCAGATTGGTCAACCCTTTGAGATGCACCAATTCCGCACCAGCGACCGGTGTCTTACGTTTTGTGTGCGACAGGATCGGTGATAATTACGGTTCCCCGTTTGGGTGATGCTAATACTTCGAAACAATCAGGTCTATTCCCTCTCGCATCGCATCGCGCCACAGCTTTTCCAGTTCGGTTGTGTACTGTGAATCGTGTATAGCAATCGCCTCACAAAGGGCGTCGAGCCACAATTCGTACAGTTTCGGATGGATGTTGTGGACGCTCCGGCTGTGCGATTTACCGATTTTCTCGACTTCACGATGAGCAATCTCACAGCCTTTTGTGAGCCGCAGCGCCCAGAGCATCGACGCAGCGAGGAATTGCTTTTGCGTCTTCATCTCTGTGTGGGCGAACTTCGGCCGAATTTCCGGTGACTTCTCAAAGAAGACCTCGTAGAACGTGTCGAAAAAACCACCCGAATCTTCACAACGATAGTAACTCGCGATTACCGTTTCATAATCTTGGTTCATTACGTTCTCCTTCGTTTGTTACCTCACGTTTTCAATCTGAATTTCCACCGTTGAATCCGCACGTCTTTTACACGCATCCCCGGTTGCCAATCTCAGCAGAAACTGTGCAAGACCGGCAACGTCCGAGCGACTCAGTAGCGGTGCGGCCAACTCCAGTGGATCGTCAGTAACGACTGCGATGATCGAAGGATCCTTCGCGGCTAACAAACCCGTGTTGTTCGCAGCACGCCACACTTCGAGTTTTGGAGCATCGGCAGCCAAATCGCCTTCCACCAAAACCAGATCATATTCCGAAAACATTGGAAGAATTCTTCCGTAGTTTCCAGTGCTGCGATCGTGCCGTTTCACCGGCTGGAACACACCACTGGTCGTAGCCGACAGAATTCCGACAACCGCAGCTCCCGCTTCGCGATGTCGATACGAATCTTTTCCAGTCGTGTCAATTCCGTGCCGATGATGCGTGTGCTTGATGGTGCCCACGCGGTACCCAAGATCCGTAAGATGCGAAACCACTTCAGTGATCAGTGTTGTTTTGCCACTGTTTTTCCGGCCGACGATATGAATTTGTTTTACCATGATCTTTGTGTCATCATTCACGTTGTTAACGAACACCCGTCACACTCTTGCAAGCGCTGCCGCGTAGTCGGCGGTGCTGCTCTGGGAGTTGCTTCAACGTCGAGCAGCGACCGCTCGGACGCGATGAATGCGGCGAGGAAGATGCCCGCTGCTTCGTAGAAGCCCCCGGAGTTCTCGCGTCCCATCAATCGAGAGAAGGCCGGCACCCACCACGCCAGGTGTTCTCGCAGGAAGCGCTGTTGCGCGTCCCGGCAGAGTGCCGCCCGTTCTTCGCGATTGGCTGACTTATCCTCCATGGCCCGCCGCTGGAGGCCGATCAGGAAGGCCATGAATTCCAGTTCGAGCGTGATGTGGTCGGGGCGTTCTGGATGCTGCGCAGAAGCCTGCAAACCGAACGCGCCGTAAAATCCACTGATATCGGCAAGTGCCTGCGAACGTTGGAAGGTTAACTTGCCGTTGATGTATTCGGTTTCGTGCGGCGGGCAGGCGTTGCTCACGAGCAGGCCGAACGTTCGTTCGAATTCGTCGTTCAGAGCCGCCTCGGAATCCGGCAGCGCCGCAAATACCGGCTGGGGATCAAGATCGTCGAGAGGCCTCTCGGCAAGAGCAAGAGTTTTGACCTTAGCACCCGGCTCGTTGCGAATCAAAGCCACGGCAGCGGGCAAGACGCTACCGCGTCGCAGTCCGTTGAGTTGCTTCCAACAGCCGACTCGCGGGTCAAGCAGCGACAACGCGGCAAATCGGTAGAGTGTTTGCCGGGCGAGACATAACGCGGGGTCGAATGTTGTGGCTGTCATATTGTTCTCGCTAGATCGAATTTACATGTGCTTCGGCAGGTCTCTCGAAGGTTGGTTCCTCGATCGTCACGCGAGCAACTTCTTCGTCGAACTTGTTGTATCCGATGACGGTGTCGTTAAAGATCTCCTGCGTGCGCGTTTCACCACTGGGCATCGTCACTTCACACTCGGCGACCTTTTCGCCTTGCTCAATCTCATACCGAAAGATGATTTGCTGGTTGGCGCGGAACAGTTGCAGCACGGCGAGTAGCTCGCGGTCAGGGCAACTGTACTGTTCGATCGCGCTGTCGACGCCGGGGCCGAACATCTGCATCAGGTAGTCGCGGGGCACCCACCGCGGCGGAATGTAAAACCCGTTCGGCTCGGTGCCAAATTGCGGATAGAGCGGCAGGGCGACCTGTCGCTCACGCACAAGGTAGTAAATCGGGTTTGTCGGATCGTTGGCCCAGCCTCCCTTTTCGTCCCTCTCCACGAGGCTCTGTAAACGAATCTTTCCGACGCAAGCGGACATGCACCGCGTTTCGGCTGGGGCTCCGGTGGGGCTGATTTCCTTGTCTTTGCCTTCCAGACGCGGGAAGCAGGCGATACATTTTTCGCTCGTGCGCGTCGTCGGGCGATACATTGCTTTCTTGTATGGGCAACCCTCGACGCACTTTCGGTAGCCACGGCAGCGGCTCTGATCGGTGAGCACGACGCCATCTTCCTGCCGTTTATAAATCGCGTTGCGCGGGCACGATCCGAGGCAGCCCGGATAGGTACAGTGATTGCAAATCCGGGCCAGGTGGAAAAACCACACTTTGTGTTCGGGCAACTGCACCGAGCCACCGTACTGGCCCTCCTTGCTGAAGTGAGAACCGGCCCCAATGTCCTCGTGGATGTTCGGGGATCGCCACTCGTCGTCGTTTGGCAGATAGCCCAAGGCCCCTTGATGACCGTCGGGACCGGGACGACGTTCGGCGGCTTCGAAGATGGTCATGCCGTCGAACGTGCCGTAAGGCATGGTCTCACGATCCTTTTCTCTCGCATCCCAAACCTGCCTGCCGGGGTTCACCTCTTCCAGCATGTGCAGCAGCTTGCCGTCCCAATGCTGCGGATATCCCCCGTACGGTTTGGACTCGACATTGTTCCACCACATCAGCTCCTGGCCCTTGGAAAAAGTCCAGGTGCTCTTACAGGCCATCGTACAAGTCTGGCAACCGATGCAGCGGTTCGGATTGAACACGAAGGCGAACTGCCATCGCGGATGGCTTTCCTCATGCGGATAGCTCATCTCGCGGCCGATTTGCCAGTTGTAAACATAGGGCATGAAAGACTCCTTACTTTGCAGTGGGCAGGTCAACCTGCACGATCTGTAGTGGTGATTCCCGTTCCATTGTCTTCACACGCATCACACCGCAACGGCCGATTACGTCGGCAACGCGCTGGCGCATTTCGTCTTTGCCAAACATCTGTAACAATCCGTGAAACACCCGGTAGTTCGGATCGTTGGCAAGATTCATAATCGCCTCGGTATCCCAACCCATGCGAGCATAATCTTCGACCAATATCCGCAGCATCAAGTCCGGGTCGCCAGGCACCTCAAAACCGCACAGGTCCATCGGGTCTTCCGGCAACACTTCGCGCGAGGCCGGGTGGACTTTAAGAGTTGTACTTCGGCTTTCGTTATTCATTGTTAACTCCTGTGATTCGGTAATCGATCGTCTCTTGCAGCGACTGGCTGCCACGTTTCCATTTCCGCGGCAAGGGGAAACAAAACATTGTTTTCCTTGTGAATATGTTCGTGGAGATTTGCTTCGAACTTCACGAGTGCCTCGTACAACCCATGGCAACTGTTACAAGTGTCTTCCGGAGCGGAAAATCCGCCGGTCAACTCGCGCAATCTCCGTAGCCCTTGCCCAGCGTTGTCGTGCTCGTGTTCCATCATGCGAATCGGATTTTGCACGGAGCCGAAAGGGAACTGGACCCGGTGTGATGCCTGCTCCAGTGCACGTACGGCGGGAAACAGAATCTGCTCCTCCTTCATCATGTGTGGCTCCAGCTCGGTACGCAATTCTACGAAAGCGTCTCGAACTTCACGCAATTCGGGATGTCGTCGCGCGTGTGCCTCAACAACTTGGTCGATCAGTTGCGTGAGCAAGGGGAGCTGCTCACGCAGGAAAACGTGATGCGTTTGCTCGATGTGATCGCACAACTCGGTCAGCAATGCATCATGCCACTTGTCACAAACTTCATACCCTGCCGTCTTGGCGTGTTCGATCTGGTATAATACGAATTGTGCGTCGATTCCCGCATCGCGGCATGCGGCGTCGAGTGACTTATCGCCACCACAGCAATAGTCGATTCCGTGCTGTTCCAAGACGCGAATTGCATCAGGATGGCGGGCGGCCACCTGACCAACTGTCGATTTCAAGGTCGCTTCAGACACCGCGATCTCCCTCAAGCCTTCACCGTCACGAAGTTCCCTGCAAGGTACTGCTGAAGTTGCTGTGTATCCGCCCCGGGGCCGAAACCCGACTGGCCCGGCTTCCAACTCCCCACGCCGCCGATGCCGCCGTCTTCTGCTTTGGTGATGCGGATCAGTGTCTCCTTCGGAACGGTGTTAATCGCATGGTTATCGACGTCGAAGCCGAACGTGAAACCCATGGCACCGGTTTTCTTGTGAAACAGTGTGTCGGTTTGGTGCATCGGCATCATCCAGTTGCGGGTGATACTTTGATGGGAACCGTAGCGGTAGCTGGCCTGGTAGCCGGTCTCTGCGGCGAGCGCGCGGCCGTCGGAGCGGGTTTCGTGGGCCTTGACCGATCGTTCGCTGGCAATCCAGCCGGTGTGCTTCATGATCGTGAAGTTGTATGGCAGGCCGGGGTTCATTTTCACGCGCACCATGCAGCGGAACGCCTTGTGCCGTGGCCCTTCATCGTCCTTCCAGCCAATGTAAGGTCGGTCCACTTCGTTGGCATCGACCCAAACGTAGTCGCCTTCGTTCAGGCCGAGATCTTTCGCCGCATGCGGATTCAGTTGAATCTGGCGATCGGCCACGCCGGGAGCGCGGTTGTCGGTGCGGTTTGGATCTCCAAAGTTGTCACTCCAGATCCAGTGCCAGTCGACCGTCGTCCAAGAGGAGTGTGTCGAGTGCCGACTCTTCGGCGTCGAGCAGAAAAAGCTGTAGCCCTGCTGCCACAATGGGTTCACAGTCTTCTTCACCTCGTCCCACGCCATCTTGACATTGCGAACCTGGCGAAGATCTGGATCGATTGTATCCGTGGGAATGCCGAAATCGACTGGCCGGACGTAGGGACTGGTTGAGACGATCACATTCGGCAGGTATGGGGTCGCTTCGACGCTTTCGCGATGTACGATCAGGTTTTCCCCGAACTCAATCGCCTCAGGCAGATCGCAGTAGCTGGCGAGTCGCCCGCTGTCGGTGTAGAACGGGATCGAGTCGTGAACCTGCTCCCAAAACGCCACGCGCGGAGTTGTCCGGAACAGCATCAACCCAGCGCCGGGTTCGCCGCCGTATTTGCCAGCGATGAATTTATCGACATCGTAAGGACCATCCTTGCCGCGTGTCGTCGTTGAGTTGTCGAAGACCCGCTGGATGTAGACCTTCGACTTCTTCTCCGTGACAAACTTGAAATAGTCGGCGAAGCGCCGGTCGCCGGTGAGTTCTGTAAACGCACGGGAAACGCCGGCAAATACCTCCGCGTCATCGACCGTGTCGTGAACGGGCTCGATACCACCCTTCCAAATCTGTAAGAACGGGTTGGAACATGACCCGCCGCACTCGTAGTCTTCCATTTCGACCCACGAATTAACCGGCAGGACCACATCGGAGTACTCCGCGCTGCCGGTCCATTCGATCTGCTGGTCGACGATCATATCGACTTTGGGCAGCACGTTGACGATGATGTTGTAGATCCACTTGGACTGGTTGAGAAAATTCGCGTTGTTGTACCAGATGACTTTCGTCGGGGTCGGCGTGTGTGTTTCGCCGGTGAATGTTCGCCGTCCTCCGTTGGGCAAATCAACCGTAAGTGTTTGCTCGCCGCAGGCCCAGTACGACGGGTCTTCCACGTCGCTGCAGTGCCGCAGATCGTCCTCCTCAATCCGCGCATCTTCGTCGAGCACCGGATTGAACGGATCTTCGTGCGTGAAGCTGCCGACCCCCGGACCGCTCCACGGTGACGCCTGGAACAACGCCCCTTTGTAATTGCCAGCCCACGTGTACCCGCCCGCGCCGTGTTTGCCGATATTGCCAGTCAGCATCAGCGGCAAGTACATCGCACGGTTGTGCAGCGTGGCATGGAAGTAGTGATTCACGCCTTCGCCAATGTGAATCGCGACCGGATGGCCAGCTTCGGTTGTTTTCCAAATGTCTTCCGCCAGGCGGCGGACCAGATGCGCAGGAGCGCCGGACATCTCTTCGACTGACGTTTCGTCGTAGTCCTTGAGATGACGCTTGTACATCTCCATAATCGGCATCACTTCGGTGTCGCTTCCGTCCGCCAGTTTGACCTGAAAAGCCCCTTCCAGCGCCGCCTGTACAGGCATCTTTTCGCCGACTTCGTCGCGGGAAAGAAACACAACTTCGTCTTGTTCAGCGTCCCACACACAGAAATCACCGATCTTCTGCCGCTGGTCTTCCTTCAAACCCTGGACCTTGTAAGACGGGCCACCAGTGATGTCTTTCGGCTGATAGTCCGCTTGGACATCCTGGGGTCGCAGACGCTGGAGAGTGTCCGTCCGAACAAGTAAAGGGAAATCAGTAAACTGGCGGCAAAAGTCAGGCTTGTACCAGCTTTCGTCGAGCATGATCTTGGTCACGCCCAGCAGTACCGAAGTATCGGACAGTCCTGGCCGGACCGAGATCCAATAGTCTGACTTGGTGCCTGGGCAGTTGTATTCCGGAGCGATATCGACAAGTTTGGCTCCGCGCTCCATGCACTCGTTCAGCCAATGCGATTCCGGCATCTTGTTTTCGATTAGGTTCTTGCCGATCTGGATCACCAGCTTCGAGAACCGCATGTCGTTGAAGTCCATGTCGGATGTCTGCAGACCATGGACGAACGGATGACCGGGCGCTTGATCGCCACGCCACGTGTACTCGTTCCAATCGCGGGCGCCCCGCGCTTCTTCGGCCGGCACGCCACGGAGATGGTGATCGAGCAGCCCCAGCACATTCGCCAGACGATAGATGCCGAATTTTCCAACCAGTCCGTGCAGCGGTAAGTTCGAGCCGATCTTGACCGTCCGCGTCCCGGCCCCTTCCACCTTGTCGATCATCCGTTGTTCGTAACCGTCCTTGGTCAGTCGCGCTTTGCCATCGTCGCCGCTATAAGTCTTCGAGACCGCCTGCAAACCGCCGGCGACGTACTTGGACACTTCTTCCCAGGTGACACGCACATAGCTGTCATTGCCCCGGTCGTCGAACTTATACTGCGTGCGAAGTCCCGGACTATCAGAGAGCGATGGAAAACCGGCGTCGGCCCAGTCCTTCCAGCCTTTGCGAAGGACCGGCCCCTTGAGCCGATACGGCCCATAGACGCGCCGTTGCATCGTGAAACCCTTTGGACAACCGCGTGGGTTCCACGCCTTGGTGGTTGTGTTCCCATAGACGTCGCCGCAACGATCATGATCATAGTTCTGTTCACTGCGAATCATGACGCCGTTGCGAACGAACGCTTTCAAACGGCACATGTGTGTATCGTTCGGAGCACACACCCAGGTGAACGTGCTGTCGTAGCTGTATTGATCCAGAAAGATCTTTTCCCAGTCGCGGTTGGGATAGGAGCCGAGCGGATTATCAACGCTCACCGGATCGAACGCCCAAGCTTGCGGACCCGTTGCGAGCAAGGCACCGGTAGCTGCGCCACATGACTCCAGAAAACGACGTCGTGTAATGTCCATTGAGCGTTCCTTAAATCACTCCAATTCCAAGTCGTTCCAGATCGTAACCAACTTTTTCCCATCGCGATCGCGCTGCGAACCATCCCAGATGGCAAACGCGATCGAGGCTCGCGCTCCTGCTTCAAGCGAGATTCCATCGCTGTCTGATTCGACCGACAAAGACCTTGTCATCACCACCTCCCAGCGACTGTCACTGTACTGACCATGAGCGGTTACAAGTTGGCTTTGCGGAATACGGAATGTAACCGATCCTGGCCCGCCGACCGTCAGGGAAGAGCCTCCCGATTTTTTGCCCGTGGGCACGATCGGATTCCCACTGGCGCGGGCGGGAAGAGAGATATCCGGCTGATCTGCTGTGCGACCCCCGTCTCGATCCAGTTCGGCACTCGCCACCAGGGTTTCGCTAAACGGATAGATGTCGACGACGGTGTTGGGGTAGGTGTTCTCTACGAACTGTTGCGATTGCCGATCGGCATCCCATAACCACACGTCGATGGGCGACTTTGGATCGCCCATGCCAACGAAGGGCTCGGCATCGCCGCGATACAATTCAATCGCAACCGCATCCTCGAACGATTCGGTTCGTGTGGCATGAATGTCTGCAAACTCGTCGCGCCACGACAGCCGAATCGCGATTGTCTGGCCGTCGTGAACGATCTGTGTTTGCAGATCTGGATCAGCGTCGTCTCGCCACCAGAGCGGAACGGTCTGGATGCCGACTGCCGGGATGGCAGACCAACCGTCGGAACCGGCGTCTGGAATCTGTTCGACGCGTTTGGCAACAATCCGTTCGCGCCGGAGAATCGCTGCTTCACGTGTTTCGTCATCCGACAACGAGCGAATGAAGTGCACCAGGTCCTTATTCTCTTGAGCCGACAGCGTGGTAGAAGCCGGCATGGGCGTGCCCGGCATGCCGTAGGCAATCCGATAATACAAGGACACCGGATCGTCCCCACCCTTAAAGATGCCACGAGTGTAGTCACGGGGACGAGTGGGAAAGCCGTCGTCGTCAAACTGCTCTTTCGTGCCGTCACCTTTGCCATCGTTACCATGGCAAGAGTGGCAGCTTTGCTTGAAATAGATCTCCTTGCCACGCGCGATGGCGTGGGCATCCGGTCGACCGATTTCTGGAACGTGAATCTCCGGGCGCGGTGTCGTTCGCCGCTGCACGAACTCCCGGATTTCCTGTTGCACGTCCACCTCCTCGATCTCATCATCTGTCAGCTCTTCCTCCTGCTTCAGGACGTTGATGTACTGCTCTCGCATCCCGTCACGGAACAACTGCAGTACCTCTGCAACCAGCAAGCCACGTTCATTCGTGCCAAGGTGTTTCCATGGCAGCATCGCCGAACCGGGCATCCCACGAATAAGTACCGCGTGAAGGTCTTCGGTCGTTGGCACGCCATTCATCGCGCTCACCAGTCGAAACTTGCCCGCGCGAAAATCACGCGGCTTAGGGAAGAGAAACCGAGCCGCAATGCCTTTGCCGTCACCTCGCTCTCCGTGGCAGGCGGCGCAATGCCGTGTGTATAATTCACGGCCCATTCTCTTAGCTGTTTGCGGTGTAGGTTTAGCTATCACGGGTTTATACCCGTCAGGAACAGTGATCCCTTCACCGTGCAAGCTTTTTAGTGGCGGTGGTAAAAATCGATTAAAAACACCAACGGCCAGCACCCCGATTAACATTACCGTCAATCGGCAAACCCTTCGACTTGTTAGAGTGCGCTCATACATACCCGGTTCCACTGATGAGGCCGGCTTGTGTATCTCAGGACACCGGCACAATAGGGCACATTCCGTGCCAAAATCCAAAATACGAAACGACCGCGGTTGAATTGGGATCAGTCCCATTTTGCAGCGGTGAAACTTTGCCAAAGCTGTGCGACACCGCGCAGTGCAGCGCGCATTTCCGGGCAGTAATGAAAGCTCCGCTTAATCCGTCAGTGGCACAAAGAATGCGTCGTTCATCGATATGACGGTGGTCCGCAACACCAATGAGGTTGTAAATTACAAACGACAAGGAATTCTGCGACAGACATCACCCGGTGACGAATCCTTAATAGTAAACAGACAGACGCGCGGACTGGCCAACGTGATTGTCTTTCTGTATCAGAAACGAGACAGCGATCCGCCACCGATTCATCCGTCGTACGACGAGAGTGCTATCACGAAATTGCACTAAACAATCATAAATGCCGCTTTGAGCCACACATCGTGGTGCTGCGCACTTCACAAACTCTCGCTGTGTGGAACCTCGACCAGGTGGGCACCACACGAAATTTGAAACGTCCAACAAGCACCGCTTAATCTCATAGTGCCCCAGGTATGACATTGGACCACCACTTTACCGAGTCCAGGCGGCGTCCCGACACCGTGGGATGCTCCATCCATCCCTGAATGAGCGCCCTGGTTCCGGTTCGAGACAACCCTTACTTCGATGTGACTGACGAGAACGGCAGATTTGCAATCGGGAATATATCTCTGCCGGCCAGTGGACGTTCCGAGCCTGGCAGGGAAAGGGAACGATCTCGCAGGTAAATCGTGACGGAAAGACCGACATTTGGAAGCCAGGGCGAATCACTGTCACGATTGAGCCGGGAGAGAATGGGCTTGGCGAGATCAAGGTGAGTGCTAAACTGCTCGAACAACCGGCCGATTTCTCAGAGACCCGCTATCACTACAAGTCCACCGGAGCGAGTACATCTTTGCGTCACGACTAGTTATTTGCAGGTGTTTCTGCGGTTCCGCCGCCGATCGCTACCAACGTGATTCTGCCACGCGCGGCCTTTGCCTCCAGGGCACGAGTTCGACACGGTCGCTGCCAGGACGTAGACTGAAAGTGTGCGGATACGCACACCACTGGGCGTTAACGCACGGGCTGTGAGTCGAGAATCACGGTTGTTTTGCCAATCGAGCCCAGTGGCGGACTCAAAACACCGAGTGGCATGTTCTTTGCTCGGATTCGTAACGGTCAATTCAAATGCTAACCACAGCCGTCTGGGAACACAAAACATGTCCGAAGTAAGCAAGATCGACCTGTTGGTCGTGGACGACGACGACGAGTTTCGTAGCACGATGGTTCAGCGATTCCAACACTGCGGTTTCCCGGTACACGAGGCACACAACGGGGAAGAAGCCATCAGCCTCGCCCTGCGCCGCGATTTCGACGTGGCGGTCTTCGATATCATGATGCCAGGCATGTCCGGTTTGGATTTGTTACGAGAATTCAGGAAAAACCATGGCGACTGCGAAGTGATTTTACTAACCGGCAAAGGCACAATCGAGTCCGCTGTTCAGGCGATGAAGTTGGGAGCCTTCGATTACCTTACCAAACCGTTCCCACTTAAAGGACTTGAGTCCCTAATCGAAAAAGCCTATGAGCGGCACTCACTGCGAAAGGAAAACCGGCAACTCAAAACCCTGCTAGAACGCAGCCAACCACACTCCGAAATGATTGGCCAGTCGACGGCGATACGAGAGGTGTTTCGGCTCATTGAGCGGGCCGGGCCAAGCGACAAAGCAATCTTAATTCAAGGTGAAAGCGGTACAGGAAAAGAACTTGTCGCGCAAGCTTTACATCGCAGCAGTCAGCGGGCGGACAAACCGATGGTCGTGATCAATTGTGCCACATTACCTGAACACCTGCTCGAAAGCGAATTGTTCGGCCACGAAAAAGGCGCCTTTACAGGCGCAGTCTTCACGAAGCAGGGTTTGTTTGAAGTGGCAGACGGTGGTACGTTGTTCATCGACGAGATCGGAGAGCTACCGGGTGCACTCCAAGCCAAACTGCTCCGTGTGCTGGAAGACGGTTCGCTCCGTCGCGTCGGTTCGATCAAGGAACGGCGGATCAACGTCCGGCTGCTCGCGGCTACAAATCGCAATCTCGCGGAAGACGTAAAGGATGGGCGTTTCCGCGAAGATTTGTACTATCGCATCAACGTGATGTCACTTGACTTACCACCTTTGCGCGAACGAACCGGGGATCTGCGGTTGCTGGTTGCACATTTCCTCGGTCCACAATGGGAAATCGAAGAGGAAGCGTTGAAACTGATCGAAAATCATGGCTGGCCTGGAAACATTCGCCAACTCCTGAACGCCATCGAGCGCGCCAAGATCATGGGTAACGGGCAAACGATTCATAGCGTGGATTTACCAAGAGAAGTTCGGCAATGCTTGACGACCGGTCAGTCCGCGTGCGTCATTGAGTCGGACGACCTTTCGACCATCGAGCGAACTAAAATTGTCACCGTACTCCGTCGTGTGGTCGGCAACAAAACTCGTGCTGCACAAGCACTTGGGATCGATCGCCGCAAACTTTACCGGCTGATTGAGAAGTACCACATCCAAAAGACTGACTACATGGATTCCCCTTCAACAACCAATACCTATTGATTCACTCAGACGATAATTGCCTTGAAGGATTCCCCCACCCCACGAGTCAGGACTGCAGCCGTGCCATCGGCAATTTTCATCTCGAACGCACAAAACCACGCTCGTCGGTCCATCACGTGGGTGCGGAAGAATCCAATCCGGAAAAATGCGAGCGCGTCAAATCTCCGCTTGCGTCGAACATTCGAAAAATGCCCGATTGGCGGCGCTAACGAGCAAGAGTAATAAGTAATAGTGGAACCTGTCACTCGACGATGAAACCGATAATGGCAGTATTCAAAGCCACCTCACCCGTTTGAACATCTGGGTGGATAATTTTTGGGGACATGGTTCGGTATTCGCTACACCGCTGCCTGTCGAGAAGTCTACTGTTGTCAAACCATCCCAACCGCCCCGTGTGCCGTTTGGCGAGCGCACCGGTGCTCAACCGCACACCCAACGGTCTCCCTCTGGTCGGTAAAACCACTTCCCAGCCTGCCGATCGGTTTGATAGCATAAAATCAAGTCAAAACATATCGGAATATAAGGAGCGAATGCTTTCGATGGTATCGGCGATCAAACTTGAAGAACTCTTTCAGCGATACGAAGACCTCCAGCAATACGTCGGCTGGTCGAGTGAGGACGTGGTTCGTATCCGTGCCGCGGTGGCGATTGTTGCACCGCATTTACCCGAAATCATCAACGACTTTTACGCAGAAATCGCCCGCCATCCGCAAGCCAGCAAAGTCGTCACCGGCGGAGAGGCGCAGATCAGGCACCTGAAAGGCACGTTGCGCACGTGGCTCGATCAACTTTTCGCCGGCCCCTATGACATCGAGTACGTCGCTCGTCGCTGGCGAGTCGGAATGCGACACGTCGAAATCGGCCTCGACCAGGTCTACACCAACGCGGCTTTGTCCAGAATACAAAACGGGTTGATCCGGCTGTTGCGAGATAACTGGCAAAAAGAACAGTCCGAGCTGTTGATGACCGTCCAGTCACTGAACAAACTCATCAACCTCGACCTGGCCATCATCGAAGACGCTTACGAGACTGAACACGTCCTGTACGAACAGCGCGCGGAACGCGAACGTGGTGAAGCGACTTTTCGCAATCTGGTGGAAACGGCCGGCTGCATGATCGTAATTCTGCGCGCTGACCACACCATTGCGTACTTCAGTCCGTATGCGGAACAGTTGACCGGATATTCCGCCAAAGACGTAGTAGGGCATGATTACTTCTCCATCTTTCTTTCGGAAGAGGACCGACCGGGCAAAGCTGACATAATCAGGCAGGTTCTTTCCGGTGCACGGATACGCGACTATCAGAATGACGTGCTCTGCCTGAATGGCACGCGCCGCGCAACGCTGTGGAACGCGCGCCGCTTGGACCACTACGAGGATCAACGTGTTTGTCTAGCTGTCGGCCACGACATCACCTCACTTAAAGAAGCTCAATCCA
Organism: Planctomycetaceae bacterium; assembly: GCA_002726515.1. Lineage (GTDB taxonomy): Bacteria > Planctomycetota > Planctomycetia > Pirellulales > Pirellulaceae. The sequence goes on from PBTE01000084.1 coordinate 20,932, forward strand.
AGACTTTGCAATCCGAACGCCTGGCTACCATAGGCCAAATGAGCACCGGTTTGGCGCACGAGAGTCGTAATGCGTTGCAACGTATCCAGGCGAGCGCTGAAGTGCTGGAGCTCAAAGTCGAAGAAAATGGCGAAGCCATGCAAATGGTCCGCCAGATTCAGACGGCTCAAGAACACCTGCATCAACTCTTCGACGAAGTTCAAGGCTACGCAGCACCGGTCATTCTCGACTGCTCAGAGTGCCAACTCTCAACCGTTTGGCGGGAAGCATGGAAACTCCTGACTCCGCTGCGTCATGGCCGAGAAACGCATTTTAGCGAAAATACCGGCGAACTCGATCTCACATGTTCCGTCGACCGTTTCCGTATGGTTCAAGTCTTTCGTAATCTGCTGGAAAACTCGCTCGCAGCATGTAGCGACCCGGTCAACATCGGAATTAGCTGTACAGAAAGCGTTCACGACAATCAAACGGCCATCGCCGTGACCATTTCAGACAACGGGACCGGGTTTACTCCCCATCAACGGGAACGTGCTTTTTCACCGTTCTTCACGACTAAGTCGAAGGGAACCGGCCTCGGCATGGCGATCGCCCAGCGCATTGTACAAGCTCACGGAGGAGCGATTGCTGTGGGCGACAAGGAAGGCGTTGGCGCAGAAATCCATCTATTGATTCAACGGACAGGACCCGGCCCTGTTGGTAATACTTCGCGACCACTTCCGACATGATCTCACCCAATCGATTGCCGATGACAGGGCGCATGATCAACCGGGATCCAGATAAGATGCACACAATCCTCGAAACAATTCACCGCCACATCCCACGTCCCCGGAAGCTTTTCGACCTATCTGAAACTCGACGACCGGACACGAGTCCCCCTGCACGATGGTGCCGTTTTAAAGAGCAAAAAACTTCAAGTCCCCACCAATTCGTTTCACTCGGACGGCATGCTCCCTCAAATGTCTTTCTTACGGC
>PBTE01000085.1 GCA_002726515.1 Planctomycetaceae bacterium
CAACACATGGCTCATGGCAAGACATTCCAACGCCAGACCAATTGAAACCGAACGGTCTTTGGAATCCACCTGCCAGTTCTCCAAGTCCTCACCCATTCGCTCCAGTCGTTCTGACGTGCCAGGCTGAGAATAGTGGAGAAATTGGTGGACCAGTTCCACGGAGTCGCTGCCCACAATTCCTGTTGGAGCGGCCCACATCAGCGGGGAATTGTGCTGGCATAAAGGAAACAATTGATCAATCGGCTGAGGATCTTTCCGATCCGCCAGGTGTCGAACCCAATCGGCCCGGAAAACCTCGGAAAGAATGGCTCCGTCCGCATTCCAATCAATAAAGGACTTGATCTTGCCCCTCGCCTTTTTTCTCTTCCGTAGAGATCTGAGACATTTCGAAATCTGTTCTGCTTGTTCCGGCAGGCTGGCAGGGCGCATCCTTGATTCACTTTCCTTGCGCTGTAGGATTAAAAACAGAGAAGGCACGATAAACCGGGTCAGACTTGTGTGCGCCCCGTTCGTGCCGGACTTATCTTAACAGCTAGATGTTGATTTGGCGACACCCGGGTAGCTCAGCGCCGGCCTGGGTGAGCCGTTCATTCCTGGCAGGTGGATATCCGATTCGACACACTTCCACGATGCGTGGCGAGCACTCCGGGACCTTCGAGATCGTCTCAAGTTTGTTAAGCGGTGTGCATTGAATGAAGACAAATCAAACCGGAAACCATTGGCCACGGCCAATGAGAAAATGAGGAAGGAAAGATGCATCAGCGACATTCATGTAAAACGAGTCTCCGCACGGTGGGGCTATTGTTGTTCGTACCGCTATGTTTGCCTGGCCCCGAAATCACACGTGCCGATGACACGCCCGCTGGCAAGTCCGCTTTGACCGCGCCCAAGCCAGAAGAGAACCCTGACAAGGGACTGACACAAGTGTCCCCCCAGGATCAATGCTGGGTCGATTTCAAACGCCGGCTTGTCATCGTCAACGGCAAGATCTGTCAGCGTCGTGGCTTGCTGGAAATGTTTGCGTGCCCGCTGGATACCAAAGACCACGAATCGATTGTCTGCGTCTATAGCCGCGCCTACGTGATTCACACGGCGCTTTTAGCCGTGGGTGCCGTGCCGGGAGCTCCCGTCAAATATGTACCGGAGTACGAGTCTGCCCACGGAACTGAAGTGGAAGTCTTTGTTTTGTGGAAAGATGACAAAAACCAGGAACAGAAGACCAGGGCACAAGATTGGATTCGAAATGCTCAGACCAAGGAACCCATGAAACACCCATGGGTCTTCGCCGGCAGCGGCTTTTGGAAGGACGATGACGGTAACGAACATTACATGGCAGAAGGCGGGGAACTGGTGTGCGTTTCCAATTTCTCGACAGCCATGCTCGATTTACCTGTCAAGAGCAGCCAGTCAAATTCAGAGTTGCTGTTCGAACCCTTTACGGAGCGAATTCCTCCACGTGGGACGGAGGTGCGACTCGTGCTGCATCCCAAACAAGCCCAACCCGGGAAAGCAATACCCACTTCCGGGGAAAATCCCTGAGTTGACGGGAAAAAACGGTGGCGAATTGCAAGCATGGAAGACGTCGTCACCGACCGTGACGGGATCACCAAAGACGTTATATAATCCTGCAGTGCCGAAGCATTTCCGTGGGGGTCGTGACGTAACTGGTGTAAAATGCTCCGAATTCGGCGTAACGCGCACTCGCCTCGTCAAATCGCATCTGATAAACAATGTTCGTGAGAAATTCCGGGTTCCGGGCCCACAAGGTCACACCCCACTCCCAATCATCGAAGCCGACTCCTACCGTAATCAACTGGGATACCTTTCCCCCGAATTTCATGCCGGTTTTGGCATGTTCTGCCATCAATGCCGTCCGCTCTTCGAAGGGAAGACAGAACCAATTTTCATCAACGGCTCGTTTTTTGTTCATTGGATAGAAGCAGGTCGCCGGCCAGGTCGGAAAATCGGGTGTCAGTCGCTGACGTCGCATCATTGGCTCGCGTTTCGTGTAAGCCGCGACTTTGGCTTGAAATGCGGGACTCCCCTCAGATTCTCCTTCGGCAACTAATCTTTGCGAATACTGCTCGACCGAAGGTACGTACTCTGAGAGTTCCGTGATCGAAACGAACGAGTATGTGGACGAAAGCGCCGGCCCCAGCGGACTGGCCAGTAACCGTTGGTGGACCGCGTCGATCCGGAGAGGGTCAGGGTCCATCAGCATCAGTCCAAAATCGGCCTTGTGCCCGCTGACAATCGAAGTCTGAATTCGCTCGGGCGCCTGATCGCCTTGAGGATCCAGCACTACCCGAAGTTGTTGTGAACCCTCTTCAAGCAACGCGGGACTCATGGTGGCCAACACCGTCCGGTCAAATTGATAGTAAATGTGCGTACAGTGCCAACCTTCTTCAGGCGTGAGTGATATCTCAACAGATTCGGAATTGGGCGAGGGTCGCGACATGTTGAATCATTCTTTTGGGTTTGCGGATTCTCGATCTTGAAACAGCAGACAGGGGTACATGATACCATTTCGAGGAGCCATCCAACAGAGAGGACACTTTCTGAAGTGCGACACTCGTTCAGTTACTCTCCCTTGTTCTCTTCGTTCCAACCTGTCGACATGTCGGCGTTTCTCGTGCGGAGTGGCCCACGTGGCCACCCGACAGCCAAACAGTATATCACTCCCGCTTCCGATGGGGTTACTTCGAAGAAATCGAACATCCGATGAGAGGTCTACAGGCCGGCCCCGACCCTGTCTGGACGAGCGGGCTCAGCGACATTCGGTCGGTTGAGAGTCGCTTGAGACGAGTCGCCCCGAATCGAATGGCCCAGACGTACAACTCGTGTACCGGACTGATTTCTCACGATCGGGACGAGTCTTCTGCAACCCGGGCGCCCCGTCCCCGCTAACGCGGCCGGAAGCGTCAGTAAACGCCTCACAGTTTTTCGATCGTGGCAACAAAATCAGTCGCCAATCGCCCAACCACGTCCCTCGTCAGTTGACCGGCTATTTCCTGACGCACCGCACCGGGCATCTTGACATAGCGTCGCAAGCCAAGGCCACTCCGGCGAACCAGCAACTCGTAATAGCGCGTTCCATCGTCGTCCTGGCGGGGCGGATTGGAACGCATCTGAATTGTTGCACCTTCGGGATCAATTTCGATCGGTGTGATTGGCTCGAGCAAATAAATCAAGCGTTCCGCCAGGTCGTGTCCCAGTTGCTTCAACTCCTCGGTCCCACACGCGGTCAGGTGAGAGGTCGAAAGCTGTAAATAGTTCAAGTTGACGGCCATCGAGTCGACTGCAGTCAATTCGAATTCCAGCGTCCCCAAGGAGACGTCTAACCTTGCAACATACGGCCCGCTCGAGTTGCTGGCCCCTTTTTCTATAAGAGCCAATTCGGCGTGAACCAGATTCGAAACAGTCATGATGCCGCCTTTATGACAGGGTTGTCACGTGTCGCCTCGCCCCAAAATTGCTCCACTCACGTCAGCTTCTAGTGTCGACATGTAGCCCGTCGTCGCTATCGGTGTCCTTCCCCTTGAATCTTTTTCTCTTCAGCCCCGAGTATTCACAGCCTGTTTCCAGGCATCCTATGCCGCTTCGTCCGGCTCCTCCTTCCATTTTTGTTCTGTTTTTTGCACCGCATGTTCGGAACCATCAAAACTCGCTATGCAAACTCTGTTTGCCAACACGGTTTCGATGTGAACGGGACGGTGCCACAACGTATACAGGTTTTGCAGTGTATCGGTCGCATACGACATCTGTAATTCAACGCCCTGGAAATCGTGCTGCAGGAACAATTCCCCGCGATTTTTGTAATTCGCGTCGACTACCGTAATCATGGGCCGCCCACGATTCGTCAGGTTAAACAGCAGCTGTTGTTTTATTTGAGGAAACTCGCGTGACTCAATCTCGTAATACTCACTACTTTCGTTGAAGCCAAACTTGAACAGCTTATGCCGTCTGCAAAAGTCCAACGTGAGAAATTCGTCGATGAAAGTGAGATCGTTGTGGATCCGTCGCACCTCAAATATTTTCTCGCGTCCCAGACCCGCATGGGTGTTCCAGTCTCGTTTCGCCACCAGTTCGTCACATTCCTCGTAGTCCCGACCAAAACAACCCCTGTTCCAACGATCCTCAATGTCGCGAAACAGTTCAACACCTACCTTGTAAGGGTTCAGCCGCGTTGGTGAATTCACCAACGTCCCGGAATTGTGGTCGGCATAATTGATAACATCATTTGGCTCCAATCCGTGTCGAGTCATGATGGTTGAATGCCAGTAACTGGCCCAACCTTCGTTCATTATCTTGGTCTGGGCCTGCGGAGCAAAGTAATAGGCTTCGTCGCGAATGATCGACAATACGTCCAGTTGCCACGCACACAGGGGGGCATGTTCCAACAAAACCAGCAGCACATCTCTCATAGGTTCCGGCGGGAAGGACTGTTTTTTCTGAAATCTCTCTTGTTCTTTGGCGGCCAGTTGGCCCAAGACTTCTGGTGGATTGATGTAAGGATCCATGTATTTCTTGGCACGAAACTTTCCACGGGGTTCCGGCGTTGCCTGATCGTCTACCGCGTCCAGAAACTGATAACGGTCTTGTCGATCGTAGCGCTCGACGAATGGAGAATGAATGTCAATCAGATCTTCAACACTCAGACAAGCGTCGATGAACGTCTCAACCGTTTCCACACCGAAACGATCCATGTAACGCCGTATGCGATTCCCGTGATTCGCCATTTCATCGATCATCTTGCGGTCGGTGTGGCTGAACCAGTAGTTACACTTAAAAAAATCGCAGTGTCCATAAACGTGGGCCATCACCAGTTTCTGGTCGGTGAGTCCATTGGAACTCATCAGGTAGGCGTAGCAGGGATCATTGTTGATCACCAACTCGTAAATCTTTTGCAAACCGTAAACGTAACCTTTCGACAATTGCTCGTACTCCATCCCAAACCGCCAGTGAGGATACCGGGTGGGAAATCCCCCGTAGGCCGCGATCGCGTTCAACTGCTGCGCATCAACGAGTTCAAAACTCGTCTGAAAAAAGTCCAGACCGTAGGAAGCCGCATGTTCTTCCATTACTTGCTGCGCGTCGACCAGTTCAGGCGAGAGTGATTTATAATGTGACTCTATGGACATGATGCTTACTGTTCAATGGATCGTGCTGAAATATTTTCTTCCCCTGCGTGAGCAGGCCAACGCGGCTTCGCTCGCCAACTTTTTCGACACAAAACCGGATTCCGAGCCCGGCTCGCGTCTCTGAGGCAATTTGCGGCCCGGCTATCGGCAGACCGCGGGTGGCCCGTTTGAACACTTCAGGGCCGAAAACAATTCGTCCTGTCGATTACTCTCCAGAATCCTCCACCAGGAAACGGGCGTCTTCCAGAGCCTGAATCACGTCCCACATTCGTGGCATTTCCAGGCACAGGCGGCGCCGCGCCTCTTGAATCGCTTCCGTGTGATTGGTACCAGGAACGGTTATTTTTGAATGCCCAACTCGCACTTGATACGTGGCGGCGGCTGGAAATTCGTGATTTTGTGAATTCATGTTGGGTTCCTCTCCGGGAGTCGGTTATTTTCCTTTCCCCAAAAATTCCTTGATCGAATCGTAAATCGCCTCTTCGTCCTGGATCTCCGAAAGCACGACCCGCTGGTCGTCGTCACCAAACGCAGATCGGAGGGAGCGTATGTATTCACCACTGCCGTAGGGACTTTCAACCTGGCCGTAACAATAAAGGTTGCACTGGGGAAGAATTTTGTCACGCAGCAACCCGAGGCTGGCTTCGTTGTCTTCGCCCCAGTTGTCCCCGTCAGAAAACTGGAAGCAATAGATATTCCATTGTGAGGGCGGAAAGGAACTGTCAATCAACTGGTGGCAGACCTTGTAGGCTGAACTGATACGCGTTCCACCGCTTTCCCGCGTGTGATAAAAGGTATGTTCGTCGACTTCTTTCGCCACCGCGTCATGAATGATATAGCGACGTTCCACGCCGTCGTATTGCCTTTGCAGCCAGATGTCGATCCAAAAAGCTTCGGTCCGGACAATTTTCTTTTGTTCGTCGGTCATCGATCCCGAAACATCCATCATGTAAATAATGACGGCCTTCGATTCGGGCTGGTCAACGGTCGACCAACTGCGATAGCGTTTGTCGTCTCGAACCGGCACCACTCGAGGTCGATGCGGATCATAGGTGCCGGTGGCAATCTGTCTCCGCAGGGCAGCCACATAGGTACGTTTAAAGTGTTTGAGCGATTCTGGTCCAACGCGGCGAATGCTGTTGTAGCGATGCTTTTCCTGGACAATGTTGGCATCGCCTTTCGGCTGGATATTCGGCAGTTCGAGTTCCTCTCCCAGGATGTCGGCCAACTCGATCAAAGACAACTCGACTTCAAGAAGGTGTCCTGAGCCGGGTTCACTTCCCGCCTCTCCTGTTCCTCCGTCCGCTGGATCCTTTCCAACGGGATCGCCTTCTTCCCCGTCACCCTGCCCTACTCCACCGTTGCCATTTTTTCCGTATTTGAAGTGGGGAACGTCAAGTTGCGGAAGCGGAATGCTGACAAGATCTTTACCTTTGCGACCAATCATCTCACCATGGGTCACATACTTCCGCAGATTTTCACGGATCTTGCCACGAACGATGTCATTGAATCTCTTTCGATCCCGGTCGATTTTTTTTAACATGTCTCGCCCTCCCACTCCAAGGACGACATTCCGCGAATACTGGGGCTGACGATTTACACAAAACTCCAGGTCTGTCGTGCTTTACCAAAGTCCGTTCGACTGGTGCTTTCTGGTCAGCGGGACTCAACCGGGCGGCCATTTTTCATGAAGGCACCGCCACAACTAGGGTCAAGCCGTTCAATTCGCTTCGTCATCTTTTATTTAGCAGTTGTCCTCTACCTGTCACCAACGGGGTCAGTCCGCCTCATGCAGACTAAGACTCTTCCTTCACGTCACCACGGGCGAAGATACTTGCCACGTAATTCAGCACATCTGTGGCACTCTCGTCATCGTAGCCATAATCCCTGATCAAACGGCTTTTCACCACGTCGATCTTTGCCTGCGAGTCCGCGTCGATAACATTCGATACCAGACTTGTCAACTTAATCGTGTCCTTTTGGTCTTCAAACAATTTCAATTCCAGAGCTTTGTAGAGCCGTTCATTCGTCTGGTAGTCAAAAGTCTTTCCATCGATCGACAATGCGCCGATGTAATTCATGATTTCACGACGAAAGTCGTCTTTTCGGTTTTCAGGAATGTCAATCTTTTCCTCGATGGACCTCATCAGTCGTTCGTCAGGCTCATCGTACTGCCCGGTAAATTTATTCTTCACCTTTTCTCGCTGAGTATATGCTTTGATATTGTCGATGTAGTTGCCACACAGCCGCTTCAAAGCGTCATCGTCAGCCGCTATTGCTCTCTGCACTTCATTCTTCACGATGTTTTCGTACTCCTCTTTCACCACACCCAGAATTTCCCGGTAACGGTTTCGCAACTCCTCACTATTAATCAAGGAATGGTGCTTCAATCCGCTCTCCAGTTCATTGATCACCATAAAAGGATTAATTGAATGCGCCTCCGGATGGGCAACCAGAGCGTTGCTGATTTTATCCTGTACGTAGCGAGGGGAGATTCCCAACATGCCTTCGTTGGTCGTCTCCTCGCGGAGTTCCTTGATGTTCTCTTCGGTAAATCCCGGCAAGGATTGTCCGTTATACAATTTCAGTTTTTGCAACAGGCTTAAACTTGCATTCTTCGGCTCCTCTAGCCGTGTGAGCACAGCCCACATGGCGGCCATCTCGATGGTATGCGGCGCGATGTGTTTTCCTTTGACTTTTTCTGTGTTGTAGTCCTTTTCGTAAATCTTAAGTTCGTCAGAAAGCTTGGTGACATAAGGCACGTCGATCTTCACGGTGCGGTCTCGGAGTGCTTCCATGAATTCGTTGTTTTGCAGCCGTCGATATTCGGGCTCGTTGGTGTGTCCCAGGATGACTTCGTCAATGTCCGTCTGGGCAAATTTTTTGGGCTTCACTTTGTGCTCCTGGCTAGCACCGAGCAAATCATAAAGAAAAGCCATATCCAGCTTCAAAACCTCGATAAATTCGATAAGACCACGGTTGGCGACGTTGAACTCACCGTCAAAATTAAACGCCCGTGGATCGCTGTCACTTCCGTATTCCGCAATCTTCCGATAGTTGATGTCGCCGGTCAGCTCCGTCGAGTCCTGATTTTTTTCATCCTTGGGTTGGAAGGTACCAATCCCGACTCGATCCTGCTCACTGAGAACAACACGTTTTACTCGTACGTCCTGTATGACCTTGGTCCAGTCGCCACCATACTTTTGAACACGCTCGGAAAACATAAATCTGCAAAACGGATCGAGTTCTCCATTGAGGCGAATCTGGTAATCGTCCTGGCTTTTGTCCAAATTCAACTGCGCAAGGACTTCCGCACGATATTTCGCAGGAATAACGTGTAGGGGCTCCTCGTTCATCGGACACCACTGTACCGTGTCCGAGTCGGGATCGGCCCAACCCAGGGTGTATAAAGCTCCTTCGTCCGAGGCAGAATAATGTTCCAACCCCTTTTTGAGTAAACGTGCAATCGTACTTTTGCTGCTGCCAACCGGACCGTGAAGCAACAAGACCCGCTTTTCGATACCGTACCCCTGGGCCGCACTTTTGAGCGAATTGACTAACAACTCCAACGTATCGTCCAACCCGAAAACTGCGTCTAAACCGTTGTTCAACGGGTCATCGAAGAAGTTGTAGTGCAAATGTTTCTCACGTGACTTCTCGTACTGTTCAACACCATATGACGAGATCATGTCGAAAATGCGTTCAAAGGCATTCCGGGTGATGCCCGGGTTCTGATGGACCAGATCGAGATACTGCTCGAAACTCCCTACCCAGTTCTCTTTCTGGAACTGATCCAAATTTTGACCGGCAGCGACAAGTGAAACGATATCCTGGCCACGTATCATCGTCGTTTCTCCATAACGGGTCTTCCCGATGGTGGCCCGGACCTTCCACGGCCGACCTACGGTGTCCGTCCCCGCAAAGGGTTGAAAGTGTTGTGTTTTAGACTTGTCTGTTCCCTATTGATTACCGCGACGTGTTGCTTTCTTCCCCACGAGCTTTTCTGATTTGTACCGAAACAACTGGTTCTTATCACAACCTGCGCAGCACCTCGCCCCTCCACCAGGTCCACCTCAAAGTTATCCTGGTGCGCAACCGTTAAGCATTCGACGATCGCTGCGCAACACCCGCGAAGAAATGCGTTTTACTAGCCGGCGTCCAACAATAGAGCCGGTTGCGAGAGTCTGGAGTGCAAGTCGCAAAGGTTGGAAAAGAACGCACACCGAATGGTAAAAAGATCAAAAGCAGGGTGCTTCCTGCTGAAGACAAATTCCCAAGTTGACCTAGTCCGCACCAACTTTTATCTTCTGCCTTCGTATTCAAGTATCGTCGCAACCTCATGGTACGGCAACAGAATTCCAACAAACCGTGTCTCTGATGAGCACAGTCGGCTGACCGACTGTGCTGAAAGCCGTTGGCAGCAAAGGAGTTTTCCTTGGACGCACGAAGACTTACGGTTTCCCGCCAAATCGAAGCTGTCATTGAGCCTCAGCACCGGCGTCCAAATGACAGCTATTGTGCTGGCAACTGCTGCAAATCCAGAAGAGCGAAGAAGCTACGCTGCTGAATGAACGGCTACAGCGAACGAATCTCCAAACCTGCGGCTTTCCGCAAACACCTGCCTGGACAGCTTCTCCGGAAGGACCGTCGCAATTCACGCCAACAGGCGTTTCACACTCTCAAGTAGTCGATCCATCGCGAACGGTTTGCAGATGTAATCGTCCACCCCCAGCACTTCAGCATAGGCTTTATGCCTGCTCCCCTCGTTGGCTGTGATCATGATCACTCGGATTGGGTCAGGCCGAGTACGGCGCAGCTTTTCCAGGACAAGAAAACCGCTCCGTTTGGGCATCATCATGTCCAGAATCATGAGGTCGGGGTCTTCCCTTTCGGCCAACGCCAAACCTTGATTACCGTCGCGAGCAACGATGACGGCGTAACCTTTTGACTCCAGCGCAAATTTTACCGATTCAACGATCTCACTGTCATCATCAACAATGAGGACTCGTTTCGTCTCACTGACTTTTTGCGTTTCGCTTTTCTGTTTTTCCATCAGGGTTGCATTTCCTGTCAGACAGTCAAATAAAGTTCCTGAACCTCTACGCTCAGAAAGGCCAGCGTTACCCAAAGTTTCGAACCTATACCATTAACCAAGAGGGGATTTTTTTCAAGCGCGGTCTGGCTTGTTTCCTCCCAAAAAACTTAAAAACAGGTAGAAGCGGTACTTCCGCGACGACGCAATCTCCTTAAACATCCAGGAATAAATCCTCCGTTCTCACGATACATCTGCCCGATTACCCGGAAACCGGGGGTTGAGACTGTATTTTCGTGGCGATGGAGTCCGCCCTGCCTCAACATGTTTTGCTCAGTAAGCGGCCGGGCTTTTCACCCAATAGTCCGCGACTCCGGCGTTTGTATGGCAGGTGACACGCCCTGAACCTCTGCAGAAGTGTCCCCGGGTTCCTGGGATTGACACAGTCGACGCGGAACGCCAGAACACGACGTAGTGATTGCGTCGGCTGGAGCAGGCACCAGCAACACCAATCGAAGCACACGAGGAGAAACATGGTCCTGGCGGATTTCTCGATTCCCAACTGGGATTTCCTGTACGTGCTTGCCGCGATGTTACTACTCGTGTTGATTTTTGTTTTGTGGCTGCTGAATTTTGTCAATCTTCCCGGTAACTGGATGATGTCGGTTGCAACCCTGGCCTATATGCCCCTGATTCCCAAAGACGAACACGTGGCTGTCAAGTGGCCTGTTGTCGTAGCACTTCTTCTTTTGGCGACTTGGGGAGAACTCGTGGAATTTGCGGCCGGCGCGTGGGGCGTCACGAAGGCGGGGGGAACCCGCTGGGGAGCCGGTCTGGCCTTGATCGGATCAATAGCTGGTGGAATTGCAGGCGTTTTCTTTGGACTCCCTGTCCCCATCCTGGGCCAGATTGTGGCAGCCTTGCTGTTCGCTGGTCTGGGTGCTCTCGTCGGAGCCATCGTAGGAGAAAGGATTGCCGGACGTCAGTTCTCGGAAAGCCTGCAGGTAGGCCGAGCTGCGTTTTGGGGAAGACTCCTGGGAACCTTTGGAAAGGTCAGCATCGGAGCAGTGATGGGCGTGCTGGTCCTGATCAGTCTCTGCCTGAAAATCTTTTAGGCACCCACCGAAAGGAAGAGTGACGAGTCCCTAAAATCAAGGGCCGTGCGCCACTACATTCGAGTTTTCACTGACAACAGAAAGTACGGTGCAACCATTTGCGACCCTCAAACTCTATCAGCCCAACAACTGCTGAAATCGAGCCACCGCTTCCTGAATGTTTTCGCGACTGTTAAACGCGCTAAGCCGGAAATACCCTTCACCACTAGCACCAAAGCCGCTTCCCGGGGTTCCCACTAGATGTGATTTCTCCAACAAGGTGTCAAAGAAATCCCAACTCGTCTGGCCTCCGGGAGTGCGCAGCCAAACATAGGGTGCATTGACTCCCCCATAGACATTGATATCCACCGCCTGCAGCCCTTCGCGAAGCAGGCGGGCATTATCTAAATAAAAGGCGACCAGCTTGCCAACCTCCTGCTGACCCTGGGGGCTGTACACCGCCGCAGCACCTCGCTGCACGATGTAGGAGACGCTGTTGAATTTGGTGGTTTGACGTCGATTCCAAAGATGGTGTAAATCACACCTTTCACCATCGGCCGTCATGGGTTGAATAGATTTCGGCACGACGGTCATCGCACAGCGGACGCCGGTAAACCCTGCGTTCTTACTAAAACTTCGAAATTCGACAGCCACCTCTTCCGCGCCTTCAATCTCGTAAATGGAATGCGGAACTCCAGCCTCCGTGATATACGCTTCGTACGCCGCATCGTACAAAATGATGGCTTCATTTTGCCGAGCGTAGTCAACCCACTTCTTGAGATCAGCGTGCGACAGCACGGTTCCAGTCGGATTGTTGGGATAACAAAGGTAGACTAGATCCACCTTTTCTCGGGGAATCTCGGGCACGAAATTATTCTCGGCCGTGACAGGAAGATAAACGAGCCCCTCGTAGCGTCCCGTCGAATCCACCTCGCCGGTGTGCCCGGCCATCACGTTCGTGTCGACATAAACCGGGTAGACCGGGTCTGTGATCGCCACCACATTCTGACCACCAAAAATATCAAGAATGTTGCCCGTATCACATTTTGACCCGTCTGACACAAAAATTTCGTCGGACGAAATCTCAATCCCGCGTGATTGATAGTCATGCTTGGCAATCGACTCTCTGAGAAACTCGTAACCTTGCTCCGGACCATAACCTTGAAACGTTTCGCGCGCGCCCATCTCGTCCACTGCTGCGTGCATCGCTTGAATGACTGCCGCAGGCAACGGTTCGGTAACGTCGCCTATCCCCAGGCGTATCACGTTCGCCTCCGGGTGGTTTGTGCAAAATGAGGAGACACGGCGACCTATCTCCGGAAATAAGTAGCCCGCTTTCAACTTCAAGAAATTTTCATTGATCTGAGTCATAACCAGCCTCGGTATCCTCCAAGTTGCCCTGAGTGGAGATCATTCTTAGTTGTCGACGCACTGTTCGCAAGAGGACATGCTGGGCAAAGACCTGCAGATTGCAATCCTCTCTGCGGGCGGGTTCCCGGACCTCTTTTCACAAAAACCCCGTGGTCCGTCGCAGACCGGACGGTGTGCTCCGCGTGCGGTTTCCAGTCCGTGTTGAGAAATTTCAACGCCTCAAGAACGCTTTCTTAGTGCCATCCGGGATAACTATCACGGGGATCGTTCCCGGAGGCGACCAGATTTCAGACACCGTTTGCATCTGTTGAATTCAAGTCCTAGGGTTGTATGAGGCCAATCTCACGCCAAAACGCAGCTCCCTTGCGACGCTTCGGGAGGCCGAAGGTCGCCAGATTTCATCCGTTTGCTTACCCCGCCAACCGGGGAAGTTCCAGTCGGATACCGTTTTTGTAAATTACCCGACCGACAAGATCCCTGATGCTACGATCGCCAAATCTTTCCTGGGCCGGAATCATTCTCCCGTGAGAGGCAGCATGTTTTTGAAAATCAGAACGTTTCTGTCCGACGACAACGGCCCCACCGCTGTGGAATACGCCGTCATGTTAGTGCTGATCATTTCCGTGGTGCTTGGTTCGATCATCGTGTTGGGTGGCGCTGCAGAAGACAGTTTTCACAACTCCGCCCAAATACTTAAGACCCATTTCGATGCCGTCTTGAACTGAGGCCCCAAGGTCACGACCATCGCCTGAGCAGCATTGACCGCATTTTTGCGTGACTGATTGGTGTCATCTCGAGACTCTTCTTACGGAGAGCGATCTTCGACGCGGAGTTTTATTTCGTCTGAATTACCCCGCAATTCAGGGGCATACATTGCATACCCACGCGCGGGTAACGCGCTGAAACGCCCTGGTGTTTCGGCACGCATCCGGTAAGCAACACTATGCCGCCCCCGCGCCAGTTGCCTGACAAAAAAGGCAACCCGGTTATCCCGCAACTCCATGTAAGCACCCAAACCGTTATCCGTATATCCGCTGCGCAACTGTACAGGTTCGAAGCCGGCCGGTTTCATGTCTTCGAAAATCAGATACTCGTAGTCGTTCTTACTGGAAATTTCGAGTTCTACTTCCACAAGATCTCCACTGTTCAATGTTGCCAGGTCCCTTAACTCAACTCGTTCGAACTTCTCGACTCGTTGCTGTAACACCTGCCCACTGCTACCCGCCACATCCACCTTTTTATCAATTTCTTTCAGCCGATAATATTTGCGGTCGACCTTCACCTCCAAACCGGCTCGACGAATGTAGTCCTCCAGGGAGAAATTCGTGAGGTAGGCGTTGAAATAGACAGCCCCTTTGCCTTGGCGTCTGATTTCGATTTCATGACTGCCAGCCTTGAGTGCTTCGCCGGACAGTACAAACCGGTTGTCAAAAGAAAAAAGATTGTCAGGGGTAATTTCAACAGCCTTCCGGAGACGTTGATCAACCCAGATCTCAACGGTCATCTCGGACAACAGTTCGTCGCTTGCACGCAGAAAATCCGCAAAGGCTTCAACACACACCGACGTATCGCGAGTCGAGTTCCAACTAGTCGCATTTTTGCGATTATTGAGCAGGTACTTCACCAAACGCGGGGCCTTTGCACCCCGGGGATCCACGCGCGATAACAGCTTGAGGTAATAGGCATTCGCCTCCACCTCGCTGCCGTACCAGTACCACCAGTGATTCGTCGCCGGCAGCTTCAGATAAGCCGTTTCATTTTCTTCGTCTTGGACCAGGTACTGATCAATGTTTCTTAAAATCATTGCCAGTTTTTTTGATTCACCCTGGTGCTCAAGAGCCAGGCCGAACATGCACTTGCTGTAGACAGCCAGTCGCTGCCTGTCGCGATACAGAAAGTCCCGCATTTGCGAATTTGGCTGATCCTGCTGGACCAGCACCATGTAGATCAGTGCATCCAGATTGTCGGCAAACTGTTTCCGTGGTTTTTTCTCGTGTTTCCAGTTTTGCAACCTGCCTACCTGTTCAGCTTGATAACGTTTCAACCAGTCCACACCACGTTCCAAGAGGCCGGGCACCAGGGGTACATCGTTGTCCATCGCGGTCTGTAGTCCGTGCACCACGACAGCCGTAGTGTGGGGCCAACTCCGCTCCTGCGAGCCAGCGAACCATCCCCAGCCACCGTCAGCGTTTTGCATGTCGGTCAGACGCCGCACACCTTCTTTCACCATCCGCACAACTTCTGATTCGTCGAAGACGGGATTGGTGTCACGACGGTTCCACTGTTTGGCCCGTTCCGCGTGATTTCCGATCTCCTGGGCGTTTAAATTCGTCCGTTTCTCACGAACAGAATCCAGATCAATGTTCATTTCCAGGAGTATCTTCTGCGTGAGAATGGTGGGGAGAAACCGGTTGAGAGTTTGCTCCGTACAGCCGTAAGGATAACTGACCAGATAAGGCAACGCATCCACCATCGCGCCCGCCAGGGTCGGTGAGTAACGAACCTCCAACAACGATTGTTCGGGCCGGCGCCGGGTGGGCACGTTCACCACAAATCGACTGCTATCGACTCCCGGACGGACCGTTGATGCCCACGAGTCTGTTTTCAGCATCCCGTGGACATAAACCGGAAACTGCATTTCCAGGGCGTCGGATTCTTCATCCGTAAGTGCCCGCAGGCGTATCTTCGCAAGTCCTTCGCGCAACACGCGGACCCGCCAATCAACCCGTTTTTCTCCCGTAGCCGCAACGTTCACGGTGCGAGTCAGTGTCTCGCTCGTTCCTAATTCATTCCCCGGCAATTCCAGTGAGACCTGCACCGCTTTATCACTGTCCAGGTAATTATGGACATTCGCCGAAAGTATGACTTCATCGGTTTCAACGAAGAAACGCGGCGCCTGGAGGCGTACGATCAGGTTCTTCCGCGTCACAACCTGAATCTCACCAGTACCGACCTTTGTTCCGTGGCTCACTGTCCAGACCCGCCCTCTCCAAGTCGTCAGGTTTTCCGGCATTTTCAGGGAAATCTCGGCCACACCAGATTCATCCGTTTCAACCGAACCAATCCAGAGGGCCGTATCGGCAAAGTTCGAGCGGAGCGTGGGTTGAATCAGAGGAGCGGCTGTACCCCCTTCTAGCGGAGCCGCCTGTGACGCGTCTGCCATGGCCAGTTCTGAATCAGACGCCGCCTCGGCCGCCATGAGCGCAGGGGCGGCAACGCCTGAGGATCTGGCACGTTTTAACTCAGCGCCGTTGGCAAACGCCATTCCCCTACCACCCCCTTGGGCCATCTCGTCGGCCACGGTATGACCAAACGCACCGACGGGCCGCATCACAGGTTCGCCGAATAGGGGAATATTGGAAAAACGACGCGCCAGATTGGTTGCCGATTGTGACTGATGACGTCGTCGCCATTTCCAAAAGACTTCGCGGATGTCAGCCACGTTCGATCCGCCGGCAACGTAGTCGACCGACTTGTCGTAGATGGTCAGTGCCGTCGACCCGACCACGGGCTGACCATCCGCATTCGTCAGACGCAAGCGGACCAGCGCCTCGGCCCCGGGCAAAAACTCCGTTTTAGAAGGCGTCAGTTCGACGTTCACAATCTGCTTCTCGGGAGGAACAACAATTTCCTTGGTTTCGGTATACACCTTGCCGTCGGACACGGTGATTGCTTCTACAAAAAAATTAGGCATGTCGCGTTGGACGACCGCAATCTCTTCAATCGTACTCTTGCCGGATAAACGCACCATTCTTGGTGGCAAATAAACTCCATTGGCCGGTCGGACAAAGACCAGTACCGTGCTGCCGATTCGGTCCGTGTTGATCTGCAGCTTGACAGTGTCTCCCGGGGCATACTCCCGCTGATCAGGAATGAGTTCCAACTGGTTGAAACGGTAGTCCCGCCCGTCGAACCCTTCTCCCATGACGGTAAACAGGTAGGCCCCTTCCATGGTGTGTTCGTCCGCATCGGTCAGTTCGTAGGAAAGGCGGTACTGGCCGGCAGCCGAGGCGTCAATCTGCAGCTGGGCACGACCCGTAACGTCCGCATCGAGCGACCAGCTCCGGACGACCGTTTCGACCGGATTTTGCTGGCCGTCATAATGGATTTTCAGGAGCGTCACTCTACCACTGCCACTCACCGGCCGCTGATTCGGCGTCTGTGCCAGAAAATTGGCCTGGATCACATCACCCACCCGATAGTGACCGCGATCAACCCAGGTGAAGACCCGGAACGGCTGCCGGGTGGCCAGGATCTGTCCGCTGCCCACGACCGTACGGCGAGACGAATCGACGACTTCCGCCGTGATCGTGTAACGATGGTCCTGGTCGCCATGCAGGGCCTTGGCTAAGGCCGTGTCGATTTCAATGGTAAGTGAACCGTCAGGTCCAATCTCCACCTCGCGCTGGGCAACGACTTCTGGAGGCGGAGCCGGTGGTCTCCACCACCAGGGCGAGGGGCGCGAACACCCTGCCCAGCGCTGCCAGCCGGGATACCAGGAGTAGTCATAAGCAAACCACCAGTAACCAGGGTCGTAACACCAATCCCATTTTCCCTCTGGATACCAGGCTCTTGTCGACTGGGAACGCAGCACCTTGTACTTCACCCTGGCCTGGACCACCGGGGATCCGAAATAGTACTTCGCTTCGATCCTCGCTTGAATCTTGTCTCCCAACACAACGGGTTCGCTGGGAGCCGCCACGGTAACTTCAAATTCCGGTTTCTTGTACTCTTCGACCCGAAAGGAACCATTTCCCAGCCGTTTTTTGTTCCTGAGAACCAGTAGACTGTAAACGCCCAACGTCGTATCGGGCGGCAATTGGTACTGGCCCTCCAGTCCTCCATAGGCGTCGGCGGTGAACGATTCGCCCATCACCTTGTTGCCACGTGGATCCCGTATTTCGACCTCGAAGTCCCGCCCCGCAAAATTCGACGTGTTTGGCAGGTCGTACTTGGCGTTTCGAACCCAACACTTGAAATGAACCAGTTGGTCGGGACGGTAGACCGGACGGTCTGTTAAAGAAAAGACTTTGGTCGCATTGTATTGCTCATCATGGTAGCGACCATTCCACACCGAGTGAAATCCAAGGTAGGCAAATCGCCCTCCCCGACTGCGGGCAGTGACAACCCACTGCATATCCGGTCTCAGGTCCCGGGGATGCGGCACCACTTGTCCGTCCACGTCGGTCCGCTCAGCAAAGTTCGTTGTTTCAACGCGATGCCGTTTTTCTGAAATGGGTTTCTGTCGATAACCAAAAAACTCCAGGTTCGCCCTCTGAACCGGTTTTCCGGTCACGGCATCCGCCACAAAATAAAAGGATTTCCCCGAGAGTTGCTTTTTGACAATCGCCGTGTCCGCAACCCAGATAACAACCTGGCTGACGTTACCATTTTTCATGCGGCCGGTAAGCAGATAGGCACCGGATTTTTGTAGCGGTGTGTGGACGGTAATCCGGTGGTCGAAATGGTTCGGACGTGGCTGCAACTCTAAATCCCAGCTTGCGACCTGTCTGCCCACGTACTTGCTTTGATTCTGACGAACGATTTGATGCCCTACGTCGTTAATGTTGATCTTTTTCCAGTCGACCCTGCCCGGTTTGGATTTCAGATAGGTCTTCACATCGTTCAACAGTGTTTCAACGAGCAACCGTTGCGCTGTAAAGTGGACACGTTTTCCATTGCGATAGGTAAATTCAATCGACGCCCCTTCCTCGGCCGGCTGAGTCAGAACACTTTCAAAACGCCCCCAATTCCCCACGATCTGCTGAAGATGGTCCCGATCCGATTTTCTCGCCCCGGCACTCCGAACGATGCGTCGCCAATATTCTGCGGCACGAGGATACTGACGCCGGTCCTCGAAAATGCGGGCCAACTGCTGCAATGCCTGTCTTGTATGGCCGCTCTTTGGTTCACGGACGATGCGCTGATAAATTTTGATGAAATTGAATTCATCGGGAAGCTCAAAGCGTTGAATCCCGGTAGCCAGGCGCGCAAGCGTCTCGCTCTCTTTCAGCGTGTGCAGTGCGTAGGTCCCTTTCTGTTGTTGATCGTCGGCAAACCCCGCCCCCCTGAAATATCCAGCTGACCGCATGGTCTGAACACCGAATTGTCGATGATGGAAATTGGCGAGCAGTAACAAAACTTCATTACGACGACCGGGCGAGTTCTCGACAACCTGGTCCAGCGCCCAACGCCAGCGTTGTCCATCGCTGGAAGCTTCCTGCCAGCTCGCAACCGTGTGATGGAACACGGGCCGATTCTGTTGGTCTACGGGAGCGCCGGTTGTGCCGTCATAACGTCCATGTCCTTCTTCGTAGTCCGGCAACTCCCCATTCAGATCCGTAAGTGTCTGCAGGCGCCACGCCGCATGTTGCAATTCGCCGGCAGTGATCGCGCGGGCAAGTTGCAGCAGAAAATTGGACACCGCCGCTTTATCGTCATCCGAAAGTACCAGCGGTAGAGCTTGCTGAAATAACTGCAAGGCACGAGTTCGATCTCGTTGGGTCGCGTGGACAAAACGGCCGCCTCCACGTCGGTGCCCCCGTTCAAATTTTCCTGCCACCAGAAATCCATGGTGTTCCTGTTGCACGTAGATATTGGCTGCCGCCTCCAGAATCCGCCAATGGTCGCCATGTTTTTCGAGGACATCTTCGACAAAAGAGTCAACCTGATTGACACGTCCCAGCCTCCTCAGGCATTGCCATGCCCGCGTCAGGTCGGCGGCCTCGATGGAGGACCCGGGGGTTCCCTCCAGCAAAAGTTGACGAAAAATCCGATAGGCATCCTGAAAATTACCGTCGGCCTGATGCCGGATTGCCTCCGCTCTCTGGGATGCAATGGCAGGCGATCCGGGCCCTTCCGCAGCGAATAAAATTTGCACCTGTAGCGCGACTGCCAGTACGATACCGAGCGTAAAAACTGATTTCATTTCGAAATTCTCCTGTTCCCTCGAGACGCAGTCTCCAGGACGTGGAAACAAAACGCCAGCCGGTGCCTTTCCCGCAGCAACACGTTCAGTGGACTGCCAGGTTCGCTTGTCAATCATCGGACACGGCCTCCGACACCGCCGGATGGTGAACGGCTACCAACCACACTCTCCTCCGCTTCTGAAGGGCCGTTTGGCCTTATCGGAGATATTTTACCAAATCATGCCGTCTTATTCTCTTGGCAGTCCAGTCGCTGCCGGGTTTCCCCGGAACGACACGAACAAAAGAAACAATCCCCGGATAACCACATCGGTAGGAGGTGAAATTGTCCTGTGGGTGTCTCTGCCAATGCTCCGTATCATCCTATCTCTTCACCTCTTCTTCGACGTAGTTGCCCTGCCCGGAGTTCCATGTCTCCACCGAATTACTGCCAGATTCCTAAACCTGGTCCCGCAGCGTCGGACCGAAACCGGCACCGGCAGACCGGGTTCATGTAAATCCTCAGGACACGCCCCGGGGGAGGAATCACCCTGCTCCCCCTTGCTTGCCAGTTTTGCAAGGTCGTATATTGGCGCTCGTATTTTGGCGCAAGGTACCTTGAAACCAAGTTTTCTGAAAGACGTGAAACATGGACGAATTGACGCCCGGTGCGATGTTGCGTGCCATCGTGCAGGAGGGTGCCATTCAGATCCCGGGAGCACCGACTGCGCTTGTAGGCCGTCTTGTTGAACAGTACGGATTTGACGCCGTGTATCTTTCCGGTGCCGCCGTGTCGGCCGGCGTGCTGGCCCTGCCTGACATTGGCTTGATGACACTGAACGAAGTGGTGCAACAGGCGACTTATCTCAGCCGCAGCGTGAATCTCCCGGTCATCGTAGATGCCGATACCGGATTCGGGGATGTCGCAAATGTCGAGCGGACCGTGGTCGAATTAGAGCGTGCCGGAGTGGCTGCCATCCAGTTGGAAGACCAGGAACTACCAAAACGGTGCGGCCATCTATCCGGAAAAACGATTGTCACCAGCGAACAAATGTGTGCCAAGTTACAAGCGGCCGCTGCGGCCCGGACAGACCCCGATCTGGTAATCATTGCCCGAACCGATGCCCGTGGTGTCCATGACCTGCAAGAAGCTTTGGATCGCGCCCATCGATATGTCGACGCGGGAGCCGACTGGATCTTTCCAGAGGCCCTGGCGGACCGGGATGAGTTTGTCCAATTTGTCGAAAGCATCGATGTCCCTTTGATGGCAAACATGACCGAGTTTGGCAAAAGCCCGTTGCTTTCCTTTGACGAGTTGGCCGTGATGGGATACTCTGCCGTGCTCTATCCCGTGACCCTGTTGCGCGTAGGCATGAAAGCGATGGAAACCGCACTGGCCATTCTGGGCGATGTTGGTTCTCAGGAAGAACTATTGGATTTAATGCAGACACGAGAAGAACTTTACGACTTGCTGGGTTACCAGGACTTTGAAGAACGGGATCGAAAGTACTTTGGCCTGTCGACCGAAGAGTGAAGGGAAACAGACTGGCCGCGTCGCGCAGGACACAAATTCCGAGATCCCGTGGAAACATAAAACAGGCAACAGGTGAGAATCGAAATCCGGCACGGGGAGACAGTGACCCTGAGTCCGGATGCAACCTTTGTGAACAAATTGTCTCGCGTTATTCAGGTACTTTCCGCATCGCACCCAAGTCAACCGCTGAGGAGCAACATGAGATGAACGATCTGATCTACCGCCCGGGACTGGAAGGGATCATCGCCGGGGAAACCTCGATCAGTACCATTACCGGGGGACTGATTTACCGCGGGTACTCGATTGAAGATCTCGCTGAACATGCAACCTTCGAGGAGGTTGCCTACCTGATTTTGTACGGCGAACTGCCTCAACCGTCAGAGTTGGAACAGTTTCAACAGCGCCTGTCCGCTGCCGCCACTATCCATCCTGAAATCATCGAAATCCTGCGACACATTCCCGCCCAGGTATCTGCGATGGACGTCATGCGCACCGGTGCCAGCCTGTTAGCACACTGGGATGCCGACGAGGGTGATAACGGCCGTGAAGCAAATCTTCGCAAAGCGGAACGGTTGCTGGCGCAACTCCCCGTCCTGATGGCAGCCCGCTTTCGCATCGAACAATCCCTGGAGCCAGTTCCTTCCGAATCTGGTCGCTCCCTGGCCGACAATCTATTGTGGATGTTGCACGGTGAAGAACCGACGGAGCAGCACGTTCGGGCCATGGATGTGTCCCTCATTTTGTATGCCGAACACGAATTCAATGCCTCGACTTTCACAGCGCGTGTCGTCTGCTCGACGCTGTCGGATCTGCATGCATCGATCACGGCCGCGATTGGAGCCCTGAAAGGTCCCCTGCACGGGGGAGCCAACGAACGCGTGATGGAAGTCCTCGAAGAAGTCGGCAGCGCCGACCGGGCCGAGGCCTGGGTGCGCAATGCATTACAGCAGAAAGTCCGCATCATGGGATTCGGACACCGGGTCTACAAGACCGGCGACCCGCGTGCCCGCTATCTCAAGTCGCTGTGCGCTCAACTGGCGGAAACAACCGGCCACCAGGACATGGAGCAAATGGCAAACGTCATCGAAACCGTTGTCGTGGAAGAAAAACAAATCCCTCCCAATCTCGACTGGCCAAGTGCACGGCTCTATCACTACATGGGTCTGCCCATCCCTTTATATACACCTCTGTTTGTTTTAAGTCGCGTGGTCGGTTGGTCCGCTCATGTCATCGAACAGTTGGATGACAACCGTCTGATTCGTCCCCGGGCCAACTACACGGGCCCTGAGGCCCGTGCCTGGCTGGCGCCAGGAGAGCGTTAGCAACATGCCGACCCGGCTCCGTTTCCAGGTTCACAAGGCCCATTTTCATCCAGAAAGGCGGCAGCGCCGTCACAATAACCAGGAGTTGGTTTCCAGCGACAATCGTTGTCGTGACATTCTCCGTTCATGGCAATGGATTTGAAAGCCACCCGGGGAGCAAACCCACCGACCGTTCAGTTTCCAATGAATTTGGCATAAACGGTTCGAGCTTCGGAAACATCGTCCGTGCCACCAATGATGGCGCGCCCGTCCGGAAACACGGTTACCAGGTAATCGGCGGTTGTCAGGCGCAGCAAAAAGTCATTGCGAGAAATCCGGCCCACCCCTTCCAACTTCTTTTCCAGCGCCTCCAGTGAAACCGGACCACGCGCGGGAAAACTCAGCTGGACTGCATTGCGACCACACAGTACGGCCGTGCGACTGCCGCGACTACCATCCAGCCATGAAAGTTCACCCCGGCCACAAGCCGGACAGTCTTTCCCCGCCGGAAGTGACTCCAGTGAAACCTGCCGGAGGTGATTGTCCCACAAATCAATAACCGTCCAATGACGGCTGACCGCGTCCGGGTTCCCACTGAGAATCTTCAACGCCTCGCAAGCCTGAATGGACGCTATGACATTGATGATAGGTCCCAGGATTCCCGCTGTGTCGCAGGTGGGAGTGCTTCCCGGAGGAGGAGGCTCGGGAAGCACGCAGCGCAGGCAGGCAGTCTCGCCGGGCACGATCGATATCGATTGACCTTCGGCGCCGATGCAACCACCGTAAATCCACGGCAACTGCTGCTGAACGCACAAGTCATTGATCAAAAATCGCGTCTCAAAATTATCCGTACCGTCCAATATCAGATCGACACCCTCGGCCAGGCTGCCAATATTTTCAGCCGAGACATCCGCCACGTGGGCTTCCACCTCAATGTCCGAATTGATCTGCTGTAATTTTTCCCTGGCCGCCACTGCTTTGGGAATCGTGCGTTCCACATCCTTTTCGTCGTAAAGAACTTGTCTCTGCAAGTTGTTCAATTCCAGAAAATCCCTGTCGACCAGCCTCAGCTTTCCCACTCCTGCTCTCGCCAGAGTGTTTGCCAAAACAGATCCCAGGGCCCCACAGCCGCAAATCAGAACCTGACTTGCCACCAGGCGTCTTTGCCCTTCCTCGCTGATGGGAGGGTAACGCATCTGGCGGTCGTAGCGTGCCAGATCTTGCCGGGTCGGAGGCTGCCGCTTTGGGTCAGGTGACATCTTGACTACAAGCTCTGTTCGAAGTGATCCAACAATATTTTTTCCGTACGTGCTGCCTTTTACCCACCAGCCTCAATCCGCGTCATTTGCAAGATAATCATCCCGCAAGACAAGCATCATCGAATCCTGAAGTTTACCGATAACCGTTCCGGACACCTGCTCTTTTGTACCGCATTTACCCGTGCGAAGAAACGGTCACCAACTCAGAGCGGGGTCTTCTCATTATTTTCCCCCAGAACCACGTATCCCGCCAGATCTCCCGAACCAGCCAACTCCCTTTGCAGATCGTCACATTCTCGACGCCCTCGCCTCCAGTCGGTCCGTTCCCCGCCCTGTCTGGCAACCATCACGGACCGACCAGTGGGAAGGATGGACGGAACACTGGCAGTCTTTTCGGGCAACTGGTACACCGACAGGTGCGCCCAGGGCGCAGGTGCGGCCGTTGACTCCAGTGGACCTATTTCACCGAACAGCAAATTAGGAAACCGTTGATTCACGTCCTCGGGACAATCGGTCCCCTGGCTAAACAAGAAAATACTCACTGCGGGCCAGGCGGACAAACGGGACATGGCAGCCAGCAATTGATCGACACTGCCACCCAGCCGCACCAGCAAAACGACGCCCGCTTCGGAGGCCGCCTCGCACAGCCGTTGGCCGGGAGTATCGACCAGGAAGGAAGCGCCTGCCGCCCGGGCCTCGGTCCAATCGAAATCGCCGGGTGGGGTCCATTCCACTGCTCTGACAACACAGCGTCTACCATGACGGTAAAGGTCCGTACCCGACACGCCCAATCCTCGCAACCCCGTGGCAATGGTCCGCTCCTCCAGGACCTGCTGGCCACAACGAAGTTCGAGATGAGCCCGATACAAAGCGGGGTTGTCGGGTGACCACAAACAAGGGTCGGGCAAAACAGCTTCGGCCAGCAGGGACTCCCCCGGGCGGCAAGCCAAAAACGACGCGCGGGCCGGCAACGTGTGAGCATCGGACCGAAATGGCCCTTCCAGGCTTCCAGACAGGGCAAGACCCTCCTGGTCTTCCGGCTTGTCAATGCGAGCGTAGACCCTTGCAATCGTCGAGCTCGCCTCGCCGTG
>PBTE01000086.1 GCA_002726515.1 Planctomycetaceae bacterium
ACATGAGAGGCCGTGCGTTTGAAGTATCGATACGACAGTGCGTAAACAGCATCACTATCCATCTGCTTGCCACTACGGATGATCTGGGTAATTCGGTCGTCACAATGATCTTCAATCTGCTCAGCTTCCTTGATGAGTGCTCGCGCTTCATCGGCGTCCTCTGTGTCGAAAACCATGCGACAATTCGCCATGAGTTGGGAAACTCTATCCTTCAATTGGACCAGATCTGACTGCAGTCCTCCTTGCAGCTCGGAACTCCTTAATTCCGCCAGATCAAAGATGTTCTTCGCATAATCGCCAACCCGTTCCGCGTCTTTGACGACACTCATTAAGACCAAACAAGATGGAAATGATGAACTGCCGTGAACCGTGGCATGTACCACAAGCGACCGTCTAATTTGCCGTTCGGATTGATTAATACGTTCGTCCGTGTCAAAAATGTCCTTACGAATCACTTCCACATCAGTTCCACCCAGCAAAGCGTTTGCCGCCACATCGAACACGTGTCGCCCGGCATCCAGCATCTGACCGAATTCTGCCCGCATCCGTTCTAATCCGTCTGAACTCGGCTCGCTTCCTCTAAACCAACTGAACATCGCGTTACTCCCTTTCATTGGCTTATCGCCACAGGGTCTATGGTCCTTGCAACATTTTATAAATGAACAATCCCGCCGATGGGATTAGCAAGAACACAACGCCTACATACACCAATACCAAGGCCCGGTTTCTGACTGCTAACTCCGCCAAGCGTTCAGCGCACCATACTGGCATCATGCGCATCTTTTCGAACGGAAAAAAGACCAGTGTCCCAAACAAATTGAAGAACAAATGAACAAGCGCAATTTCTAAACCGTGGATGCCTGTCACCATGGCAGCCAACAACGCCGTGATCGTCGTTCCAATGTTGGCACCAATCATAATGGGCAAACCGTTCCGTAATTGTAAGAGCCCCGCAGCAAACAACGGCACGAGTAATGACGTAGTGATGCTGGACGATTGCACAGAGACGGTGATCAGCATGCCAACAATTAAACCCAAAAACGCATTCTTTCCCAAACTACGGTTGAGCAATCTTTCGATGCGCGATGCCATCAAGCTGCGCATTACACGCATGATATAATAAAGCGACATCACAATTAAACCGATCGCTATGAGAAAAAAAGCCAGGGCCAACCATCCCTGTTCCAAACCGAGGATTTCCTCCGTGGCCTTCTGAATGTTTTTGCTCAACCACTTCACAACGTCTTTCAGAGGGTTGGGATACTTTCCTCCAACACGCGGCACATGAACGGCCACAGCCTGCGCCATTTTTTGCAGCACACCCGTGAATACTTCAAGCGGAAAAAACAGTATCACAGTCAGCAAATTAAAGAAATCGTGCGCGGTCGCACCCGCAAAGGCACGCTGGAATTCTTCCTTACGCCCCACGTGGGCCAACGACACCAACGTATTGGTGATCGTTGTGCCAATGTTCGCCCCCATGATCAATGGAACGGCAACATTCAGTGGCACCGATCCACTTCCCACAAGTCCGACGATGGTAGCGGTAGTCACTGACGAACTCTGTACCAGAACCGTCGCCAGGACACCCGCCAGCAACCCGCAGAAAGGATTGTCTAAGCTCGTGATTAGATTCTCGGCAGTGTCCTTGCCCACCAACTTGAAGGAAGATCCCAACAAATCGATGGCAACCAGGAACCCGTAGAGCAACAGCACAACAAAAAGAATTTGCCGCAGCCCCCTCAGGTCGCCAAATGGCTTTGAAATGCCCTGACTGGAATCGGATTTTTTTTCAATAACCATCGTCTGAAAAATCTTCCGCGTCACCAACTATTTCTAGATCTTTTTATCTACAACCTGATATTTTTAGAGTTTTCCCCAACCCCCAGGAAGACAAATAAAGAGACTTGAGCCGCAAGCTCGCTTTATTCTACCCCCATACCCCATACTACCCACCTTAGTGTTTCTGGGTGGTAATCCGGTGGACAAAGAGCGTCTGCTTGACGGGCAGTTTAATCAACTATCTGCTGAATGAAAAAGGGGTGCGTAGTGAATTTTCAACGTATTGCGGTGGGCGTGAGTGTCGTCCCACTCAGCGGGGTCTTGGTTCTCAACCCTCAAGCACGTGCCGACTGGGGCAACTGGAGATCGCATGGTGGTCAAGCGGTGGCGGAAGTTTCCTCTGCAAGGTGCCGTGACGCTCGACTATCGGACCATGTTCCAGAAAAGGCCAAAAGGTCGGTGTGCCGGCAAAGCATCGACCAGCCACGGAGTCGAGCGCAGTTCGTTTTGCGCGGCCTACGAGATGGCCAAACCTATCCCATGAAAGTGACAGTCTTGGTCGAACGCGGCAAAAAAACGCGAAACAATTCCAAAATAGTGCAACTGGAAACAAGTAGAACGATGCACCTGGCTTTGGACTTAAAAAAAATCTAACTATTTCAACGGACCGACTGATCCAGCGGAGGAGGGCAGGGGGGGGGCACCGGTCCCGTATAGCACAAGTGCCAACATCGTCACGCGTCTGAGGCAGATCCACCTGTGTGTCATCCACTTCTTTGCCGGCACTGGTAAACTTTTCGGCGAAAGCTGGTGGGACGGGACGGCACTCTGGCTGTGTTTGGAAACTATGAATATCCGTCAGTCGACATGCCCTGACTGGCTCACTGACCCCGGATCATCAATTTCATGACACACATCACGCTGGCCTGGAAAATTTCCTGCACGGCCCCGATCTGGCCGAAGTGGACACGACCGATCATGTTAATCCTGGCTGTTCACCTCCACCTGGGCATTACTATTACCATCGGCGCGCTGACTGCCAATCGGGCCTTTGTTCCTCCGTCCCTGGTACGCCGTATCCTGGACTCAGATAGTGACCAGGCTGCGGAAAACGAGCAGGTACACTCGCGAAAAAATCTGCCCCCAAAAATCCCAGGGGTGTCAAACGCGTTTGAAGGCTTCAGGATGTCCCAGCTTCTTTCCAGGCCCGCTCCGCTCAGTCTTCTTCTTCGACACGTTCAAGCGAATATGCGGTTTCATTTCTTTCCAGTTTCGGTACATTGAACCACTGTTGGTAAGCCCGGTACACGGGCTTGCAGACACTGAGAACAGTCTGTAACGGGAAAAGGTGACTTTTAGACAATTCTGTGGGATTTTTATGTTCAAACGTATTGCTATGGTGGGAGCCACTGGTGCTGTGGGAACGTTGATTCGGCAATTGCTCGAACAGCGTAAATTTCCACACACAAAGATAACATTCCTCGCTTCCCAACGGTCTGCCGGAACCTGCCTGGAGTTTGATGGCCAAACACATGTCGTCGAACAGTTAGGCCCCGAATCATTTGATGAAATCGACTTGGCCATTTGCAGTACACCCGACGAGACGGCTGCCGAATTCATCCCCTGGGCAATCGAAAGGAAAACCGTGTGTGTCGATGAAAGCGGCTACTGGCGTATGGATCCAAAGGTACCACTCGTTGTCCCGGAGGTGAATCCCAAAGCGATTTCTGAACATCAGGGAATTATCGCCAGCCCCAACTGTTCAACGACTCAAATGGTGGTCGCCATGAAACCGATACATGACGCCGCTCGAATTCGCCGTGTCATTGTCAGCACATACCAGGCCACAAGCGGAGCAGGTGTTGCCGGTCAGCGCGACCTGGAAGCAGGAACAGAAGCGCTCATGGCGGGTCACTCCTACGAATACGAGGCATTCGCCCACCCGATCGCCCACAATTTGATTCCACAAATTGGCTCTACCAAGTACCAAGGCTATACTTCAGAAGAGATGAAGATGGTCTACGAGACCCACAAAATATTCGAAGACGATTCCATCCAGGTCTGCCCGACGTGTGTTCGTGTCCCTGTAACAAATTGTCACAGTGAAAGCATTCTCGTTGAAACCGAACGCAAAGTGTCTGTCGATGAAGCGCGTCAACTATTTGAGGCGTTCCCGGGTATCACCGTAATCGATGACCTCGAACAAAATCAGTATCCCATGCCCCTGACTTGTGATGGTCATGACGATGTATTCATTGGACGAATTCGCGAAGACATCTCCAGCGCCAATGGGCTCGCTTTCTGGTGCGTGAGTGATAACCTTCGAAAAGGTGCTGCGACAAACGCAGTTCAGATTGCGGAATTGCTGGCTGGCTGCAGTACCATGGCTTAGACTTTTCGATGCGGTCCATTAAATTAATTCTGTCCTACGACGGCACTGAATACGCTGGCTGGCAGGTCCAATCCAACCAACAGACCATTCAAGCCACTCTGGAGCGCGCCATCCAGACGATCACCGCGGAGCCATCTCGCACCGTCGCCAGTGGACGGACTGATGCCGGCGTTCACGCGCTGGGGCAGGTCGTCAGCTTCATCACTCGCAGTTCCCTTCCCTGCGATGTGCTCCAAAATGCCCTGAATGGAAACTTGCCACGTGACATCCACGTGCTGGAGGCGCAGGATGCCCCCCAAGGATTCCACGCCATTCGAGACGCCGTGCGGAAAACCTATCGTTACGTCATCCAGGATGGCGAGCCAAACGACATTTTTTCACGTCGGTACAGTTGGCGTATTCCATTGCGATTAGATGTGCAGGCCATGCACGATGCGGCTCAACTGTTGTTAGGAACCCATGATTTCTCAAGTTTTGAAACTTCGGGTTCTCAACGGGCATCAAGCATCCGCACAATTGAGCAGATTGTCGTTCAGCGCGTGGGAACGGGAATCAACGAAAAAGTCGTCTACGAAGTGACGGCCGACGGATTTCTCTACAACATGGTCCGTGCGATCGTGGGCACACTGGTTGAAATTGGAAAAAACAACTTCGATGCAAAAGAATTCCAGCGAATCTTGTTAGCAGCTGATCGTCGCGAGGCAGGAATGACGGCCCCCGCTCAGGGCCTGTTCCTGGTGAATGTCGATTACAAAATCTGACTCCCGACTCGACAAAGGGGCAAACCCGGAATGCGGATCGCTCACGTCATCACTCGACTGATCGTAGGAGGTGCCCAGGAAAACACACTACTCTGCTGCCAGGAGCTGATTCAGAGGCACGGCGACGAAGTGTTACTGATTACCGGCCCGGCAATTGGTCCGGAAGGGAGCCTGCTAGAGGAAGCAACTGCCCGAGAAATTCCTGTGACAATCATTCCGTCTTTGCGACGACCTGTGCACCCCTGGCACGATCTATTGAGTTATCGCCGGCTCAAGTCGGCCCTGCACGAGTTTCAGCCGCAAGTGGTCCACACTCACAGTGCCAAAGGAGGCATCCTGGGGCGCATGGCAGCCTCGTCTCTCCGGGTACCGGTGGTCGTACATACCGTACACGGCGCGCCCTTTCATGATTACCAGAATGCGCTGTCGCGAAATTTGATACGCCTTTGTGAACAATTTGCAGCCACGCGCTGTCATGCCATGGTAAGCGTTGCTGACGCCATGACGGACCAATTGGTTCAGGCACGTGTCGCCCCTCGAGAAAAATTCTCCACCATTTATAGCGGTTTGCAAGTCGGGCCGTTTCTCGACGCCGAAATCCACCGTGAAGCGACTCGTTTGCAATGGGGCTACGCACCCCAACACATCGTGGTCGGCAAGTTGGCACGATTGTTTGAACTCAAAGGTCATCAGTATCTGATTGATGCGGCACCATCGATCGTGGAAAAGTTTCCAGACATTCGTTTCCTGTTTGTCGGGGATGGCATACTACGACAACAACTCCAACAGCAGATCGATCGCTTGGGGTTACGGGAATATTTTCAATTCACGGGCTTAGTAGAACCTGCCCGTGTCCCATCGCTGCTGTCGGCTATGGACATGTTGGTCCACACCAGCCTTCGTGAAGGGTTGGCACGCGCACTACCTCAAGCCCTGTTGGCAGGTCGTCCGGTCATCAGTTATGACATCGATGGAGCACGAGAGGTGGTGATCCCCGGAAAAACGGGAATTCTGCTGCCCCCGCGATCGGTTGAGGAGTTGTCCGACTCCGTCATTCAACTCGCACAAGATGCCTCCCTGCGAACCACTTTGGCGAGGGCAGGGCAAAGGCTGTGTGAACAACGCTTTCACTACCAGTTCATGGCTCAACAGCTTCGACAGTTGTACCTCGACCTGCTCCCGGCACAGGGGTCTTGAAACATTTCGGCCTTTTCGCCCCTTGGTCGTTGGTCTAAACTAGCTTGCAGGCGTTCTTGTTTATTTCACTCACCCACGTGGCGCAAACCGGAAAATACGTGGCGACTGCTGGCCGGACACACATTGGAACCTTTCAACTTGTGCGACAAATTCGCGCAGGCCAAACGTGCCAATTATGGCTCGCCATGAACAGCGCAACCAACCAGCGAGTTGCCCTGAAAATATTGAAGGATGATTTCCGTCGGGACCGAAACGAAATTGCGCAGCTCAAGCACGAATTCACCGTGGGAAGTCAATTTAACAACCCACACATCATTAAGATCTTCGAATTCAATGTTGCAGAAAAAATTCCATTTCTCGCACTAGAGTTTTTTGGTCCCCGCAATTTGAAGCAGGTGCTGAATGAAGGTATCGCTCAACTAGCTCCTCACGTCCCCCGCTTCGTTGAACATGGCGCCTCGGGCCTGGGTTATCTTCATAGCCAGGGTTGGTTACATCGTGACGTGAAACCTGACAACTTTATGATCAACGAAAATGGCAACGTGAAATTGATTGACTTTTCATTGGCACAACGATCCAAAAAAGGACTCGCACGACTGTTTGGAAGGTCAAAAGTGCAGGGCACCCGCAGTTATATGGCACCCGAACAAATTCGTGGTGAGGTGCTGGATGAACGGACAGATGTATACAGCTTCGGTTGTACAATTTATGAACTCGTACACGGACGGCCACCTTACACGGCCGAATCAGCTAACGACTTACTCAATAAACACCTCAAATCGAGCGTGCCGATCCTGAAAGAAAGCCACGGAGTCACCGAAGAGTTTTCCAACCTTGTCTCACGGTTAATGGCAAAGGATCCCAAAGTCCGCCCCTCTTCCATGCAAGACGTTCTCACCGAATTCAAACAGATTAAAGTGTTCCGAAATCCACCTTCAACTCATGCCTAACTTCTCGACCCTCGTAACCCGATGGAAGAGATTCAATCACTATGAACACTAACGGTGAACTGCCTTTCGAGAAACCGATCGAAGAACTTCGGAAGCAGTTGGTGGAATCCGAACAGAACAACGATCACAGTGCCGAAGCTGAGGAGCACATCCGACAATTGACAAAAGAACTGACTCGGGTAACGAAGGACATCTACGAAAACCTTTCTGCC
The DNA here is from genome assembly GCA_002726515.1 of Planctomycetaceae bacterium. GTDB lineage: Bacteria > Planctomycetota > Planctomycetia > Pirellulales > Pirellulaceae. Next base: position 7,295 of record PBTE01000086.1, read on the forward strand.
TGGGAAACCGTCCGTGTCGCACGCCACAAACAGCGCCCCCAGACCTCTAACTACCTGGACCTGGTGTTCGACGAATTCGTCGAGTTGCACGGCGACCGTCTTTTCGGTGACGACCGGGCGATTCGAACCGGATTTGCCAAGCTCGACCAGTTCAAAGTTCTGGTCGTCGGCCATCAAAAAGGACAGAATCTGACCGAACGAAACGAGTGTTTCTTTGGTTGTGCTCACCCGGAAGGATATCGTAAGGCTTTGGCAAAAATGAAGCTTGGCGCTAAATACGGCATGCCAATCATCTGCCTGATTGACACTCCGGGTGCCTACCCGGGTATCGGCGCCGAAGAACGTGGACAAGCGCAGGCGATTGCAGAGAACCTGTTTGAAATGTCTC
>PBTE01000087.1 GCA_002726515.1 Planctomycetaceae bacterium
ACCCTGGATACGGGAAGTTTCCCGGACCTGGATGGTAGTACGGAGACGGGCACGATTAACGCTTTGCTGGGCAGCGTCGAGGTGCTGACTGCCGCTGGCGGTAATTTCGGTTTCGACGGTACCCTGAACGTGGGTGCCGGCCAGATGTTTCAGTTGAGTACCAAAGGTTTGATAAACGACGGTGTGGTCAACCTGACCAACGGGACGGTTGCGGCAACGGACTTCTCGCAGGACGCACAACTGAACGTTTCTGCCGGTGGCCCGTCGCGTCTGGAGTCACCCGGCATCGATTTTGACTGGGGCAGCACAAGCACGGTCGAAGACGATCTGGAGCTGATGGGTTCGACCGACATCTACGCCGGGGCGGTTTTCGCCGGCAGCGGTCAGTTGGTGGTGCCCGCCGGGGCGGTGCTGCACCTGAAGGATGGTTCCTTCGTTGGTGTGGACATCGAAAACAACGGCCAGGTTGTCGTCGGATCGTCACCGGGACTGGCGGTTGTGGGTGGTGATTACAGCCAGAGCGGAGGTTCGCTGCTGGAGATGGAAATCGAGGGCACCACAGCCGGTACCGAGTACGATCAGTTGGTCGTGACCGGGACGGCCAGCTTGGACGGGACACTGGACATCCCGGTGAACGTGGGCGGTGGCAGTTACACCGACCCCGCGGTCCGTGGTGATTCTGACACCTTTGTTTTGGTCGACGCGGGCAGTCGAGTGGGGTCGTTCAGCGCGGTTAACTACGACGGTTCGCTGCTGGCTGCCGAATTTACTTCCGGAGATAACTTCCGTGACCACGTCGGTGTTGGCCTGTTCCGCAGCGTGAACTACACGGCGACCAGCGTTGAGTTGCAGAACTTGAACGCTCAAGTCGGTGACACGGACGGCGACATGGACATTGACCTGCTGGACTACAACACACTCAGCGGTAACTTTGCCCCGTCAGGTTGTGTTGGATCCTGCGGTTGGGTAGACGGAGACTTCGACGCGGATAATGACATCGACCTGGCCGACTATAATGCTCTGGCGATGAATTTTGCTCCGGCCGGTTACGGAGGAGATGCCAGCGCGGTCCCGGAACCTTCGACCATGGTGTTGAGCCTGTTCGCTTTGCTGAGTCTTGTGACCGTTGGCGCGCGACGCAAGAGTTGATCCGCGTCCCGTCCCGGATTACCGACAGGTTGTTCTCCGGGACCTGAGGTCCGCGTCCTGAAACGGAACCGAGGGACATGGTGCGACTGGCGTTTGGATGGCGCGGCCGAATTACAGTAATTCCAGTGAAGTTGAACCGTCTGCTGACGGGCTTTCTCCAGTCACTCCGCGTTGCCGGCTATCAACGCAACCCCCTTTAATTCAGGGGGTTGCGTCTTTGTTGTGCCGGGTGAATCGGGTGTGCTGGTTCGTTGTTGCTTGACAGAGTGACTACAGTGGTTAATAGAGACTAATACGCCCACATCGGTTCCGCAGGTTGGTTCCAGTCAATGGAAGAGAAAGGTGGATTGGAGAATGTCATGTCATTCCGTTCGCGTTGACACTTCCGGCCCCGTGATCCAACCATTCACCCGGGAGAAGTGACCATGTCAACTGATCGTCGTAAGGTACGTGAGCCTGCAACGATTCATCGAGGGCGAAGTGGAAGTCGTTCTAACAGGCCTGTGGTGGTTCGCGGTCGAACAGGCGCCCGGAGTGTTTTTCTAATAACCGCGCTGCTCACACTGCTGACGGCCACTTCGCCCGTCACGGCGATCAATATCGTGCTTAACTTTGATGACGCGCAGTCGACAGATCCGACATTCGATTCGACCGGTGCATTGCTGCAACCCATATTTGAGCATGCAGAAACATTTTATCAGGGTGTCTTTCAGGATACTGCCGCCAACACCACGTTGACCATCAACTACTGGTATGAAGACCTGACCGGCGGCCTGATTGGTCTGCATTCACTGGTCAGTGAAACGACCTCGGGTGGCACCCTGCCCAACCGTGAGGTCACGGCAAATATCCGCATCGATACGCTTGTGGGAACAGGTGGTGCCGAGCGCAACTGGTTCATCGACACCACACCGGATGACGACGACGAGTACACCATGGGGCAGACGTTGTGGCGTGATTTGACCGCCGCACAGCGTACGGACCTTTTTAACGCGGGAGCGGATATTCCCGATACGTTTGAAACCAGCTACACGGGAACTGCCGTGGCTGAAAGTGCCGCGGTGGGCGCCACCGATATGGTCACGGTCGTTCTTCACGAAGTGGGCCATGCCCTGGGAATGTCTTCATCCAACAACGCCACGGTTGCTGAAACTGGTGACAACGACTACGACTTCAATTCCGATTTTGTCTTCGGAAAAACCTTGGCGGTTGAGGTGGCAGACGGTGGGAGTGTCGCACACCTGGACAGCAGTGGACTTTTTATGATGGATCCGTCCCCGGCCCCTTCAGGGACACGTCGGCGGCCAAGTCACTCGGATCTGTTCGCGATGGCGGCCGGTCACAGTTATACGAGCCTCGATGTGCCTCGTCGCGAGTTCTATCGACCTGCTGGCGGTGGCAACTGGAACAACTCCGCCAACTGGAGCGGTGATGAAGTGCCGGAATCGGCCGACGACGTGAATGTACGTGATAACCGGCCCGACGGGACTGGCGATTTTCCGACGGCCAACCTGACTGCCGATGGAAATGCCGCGAACCTCACTGTGGCTGAAAGTGCAAATGTTGATACGGAAGAGTTCAAGTTAGATGTGGTTGGAACAATCACAGTGACAGATACAAATTCAGATCTGTTCATCCGCGACGGCGGCGAGGCGGAAGCGGAGACGCTCACCGTCACCAATGATGCCGAAGTGCACCCCGAAACAGGCGGTTTGATCGATGTCGATCAATTGAAGATCAGTGATGACAGCCTGCTGATCGGTGCGGGAGAGGTGAACGTACAAACCGAACTGGAAAACGACGGTACGATCACTGCCAGTGGAGGCACGCTGACCCTCACGACCTCCAACCCGGGCGGGGTGTTCGATCTGGATGGTTTTTTCTTTCAGGGAAGTGGACCGATAGGTATCTTCACGGAACCCGGCAAGGTGAACGCGACCGCGGGCGACATCGTGGTGGACGGGCAGTTGACCGACGGTTTCAACGGCACGATGACGGTTTCATCGACACGCGCGATTACCTTTCAGGATGACTGGGAGTTGGCTTCTTTTTCATTGTTGGGTCCCTCGAACGGGGTTCTCAATTTAACGGAAGGGACCGTTGCGGGGCCGGGCAAGATGACGGCACAAGGGATCCTCAATGTTTCCACAGGCACGGGCAACGGTATTTCGTACATCAATTCACCGGTCGATTTCGGATCCCAGGTGGATGTCAATGTAAATGCCGGTGCGGAACTGGAGATCAACGGCGCTGCAACGGTGTCCGGAGGAACGTACAACATCGACGACGACGGCCTGCTCGAATTCGATAGTACGCTATCGATCGGTAGTGCCGCCTTTAATGACGTTGGTGTAGCAGGTACGGCTGATGTGCGGTTTGACGGCATCACAACGTACACCGGTGGCACGATCAATTCCACGGTGCCGCTGTATCAGCAAGGTAATTTGGCGGTCAACGGTGCCACGGTCGTCAACGGAACGATTGTCAACCTGGACGGTGGTGGCGCAACGACGGTCACGTTAAACGATGATTTGACCATCAATTCAGATAGTCTGGATAGTTACGACAATGTCTTTAATGGAACACTGAACATTAACAATCCCGGCCGTCTGACGGTCTCCACCACGGAAGGCTCCTGGACGATGGCCGGAGAAATGAACCTGGATCAGAATGCCCACGCCGCCAGGTTCGTTGTCCTGGGCGATGACATCAACATCAGCGGGCAGATGACAGTGACCGGAACGCTTGGCATCAAGTCCACGGCGCATATCTCCGGGAGTATCACGCTTGGTGACCCGGGCTATTTGTTTCAGCTTGGTGGCGGTGACAACACGATTTCCGGTGGTGACATTGCTGGACCGGGCAGACTGGTTGCAGTGGGAACGAATAACAACAATTCGCTGGCCGGTTTTGGTACGATCAGTGCCGATATTGAATTCAGCGGAGGCGAAAAAACTGACCTGTGGGCTGACGGAGGGACGCTGTCTCTGTCCGGAACCATTCTGGAGGTCGACGAGATTGGCACTGCCAGTGGCACCGGCACGTTGGATGTTGTCAATGCCTGGAATACTTCAGTGGCTGGCGAGTTGCAACTCAACGGTGGTGAGGTGACCGGTGGTGGGATCACCAACGACGGCACTACGATCGGACATGGTCTGATCACCAGTTCGTCGTTTGTCAACAATTCGACGCTGACCGCTGACGGAGGCACGTTGACCCTGGATACGGGAAGTTTCCCGGATCTGGACGGTAGCTCGGAGACGGGCACCGTTAACGCCTTGGACGGTAGTGTCGAGGTGCTGAACGCTTCGGTCGGTAATTTCGTCTTCGACGGTACCTTGAACGTCGGTGTTGGCCAGATGTTTCGTTTGAGTGCCAGAGGTTTGACAAATGACGGTGTGGTCAACCTGGCCAACGGGACGGTTGCGGCAACGGACTTCTCGCAGGACGCTCAACTGAACGTTTCTGCCGGTGGCCCGTCGCGTCTGGAGGCACCCGGCATCGATTTTGAATGGGGTGGCACGAGTACGATCGAAGACGATCTCGAACTCATGGGCGCAACCGACATCTACGCCGGGGCGATTTTCGCCGGCAGCGGTCAGCTGGTGGTGCCAGCCGGGGCGGTGCTGAACCTGAAGGATGGTGCCCTGGTCGGTGTGGGGATCGAAAACAACGGCCAGGTTGCGGTCGGATCGTCACCGGGTCTGGCGGTTGTGGGTGGTGATTACAGCCAGAGCGGAGGTTCACTGCTGGAGATGGAAATCGAGGGGACCACGGCAGGTACGGAGTACGATCAGTTGGTCGTCACCGGGACAGCCAGCTTGGACGGGACGCTGGACATTCCGGTGAACGTGGGCGGCGGCAGTTACACGGACCCCGCGACCCGTGGTGATTCGGACACCTTTTCTTTGGTCGATGCGGGCGGTCGCGCGGGATCGTTCAGCGCGGTCCATTACGACGGTTCGCTGTTGGCTGCTGAGTTCACTTCCGGGGATGATTTCCGTGACCACGTGGGTCTTGGCCTGTTCCGCAATGTGAGCTACACGGCGACCAGTGTTGAGTTGCAGAATTTGAACGCGTTGGCCGGTGACACGGACGGCGACATGGACGTTGACCTGCAGGACTACAACACACTGGCCGGCAATTTTTCACCGACATCGTGTATTGGATGCGACTGGGTGGACGGGGACTTCGACGCGGATAATGACATCGACTTGTCCGACTACAACGCACTGAGCAGGAATTTCTCCCCGATCGGTTACGGGGCTGCCAGTGCAGTACCGGAACCCTCGACGATGATGTTGAGCCTGTTTGCTTTGCTAAGTCTCGTGAGCGTTGTCGCGCGACATAAAAGATAAAGGAAGCGGTTTCAGAGCGGCCGCGAGGTCTTCAACTCGACGTAATCCGGTGGCGACGTTTCACGGATGTTTTCTTTAACGCCCTTGCAGTAAGTACGACATTAAATCCAGGATCTCGTCTTTCTCCAGATAGTTCAGTAACCCTTTTGGCATGAGAGAGACTTTCGACAATTGTATGTCTTCGATTTCATTCTCTGGAAAACTGACGCGAGGAAATGGTCGCAGGGGATCCAGGCGGATTTGAATTTCTCCCGGTTCGAGGTTCACGATTTGTCCGGTCACCTGTTTTCCATTCGTGAGAAAAAACACTGTCGTGCGGTATTGATCAGAGACGACTTTGTCGGGATCGATCATGGATTCCAGTACATCGCGAGGTTGAAACCGTCCGGCAAGTCCCGTCAAATTGGGCCCTAACACCCCTCCGGTGCTACCGATGCGATGGCAACTGTGACATTGCGCCTGACGGAAGACGGTTTGTCCGTGTTGCAGATCAGCTGCTTGAAGCTGCTCGGGTGTTACGAGAGGCAGCAGGTCCTCCAGGGACCATTCCTGGACCAGTTGCCTGGCTGGCAACGTTGGTTCGGTCGACTCACTGACTCCGATGGTTTGTAACAAAGAATCAATCAGCTCCGACACGTCGGTATATTTCCGCTGTCCCGTATCCCGGATGACCTCCAAGTCCAGTATGTTGATCAGACGTTGTTTCACGTCCTCCTGCCATTGGATTTCCAATCGATCCAGCTGATGCAAGAAGTGGATTTGCCGCATGGCAGATGGAGTTTGCTTCAAAACGGTAATCGTTCTTTCAACCAGGTTAGAAGAATTTAAGCTGATCAGCAGCTTGACGAGCTCACGATTAATGTCGCTGTTCCGGTGGGGATAGTGAGAGTCGAGTTGCGCTGAGATTGCCGACGCGCTGTGGTCCTGGGGTGTTCCCATACGCTGGAATGTGATTTCGTAAGCTCTCAGTAGAGCCAACCGTTGGGAGGTCTCCAGTTCGTCCCAGTCCAGGTGGCTCAATTTTTTTACGATTTGAGATCTCAGTTGGGGACCGCCTTGCCTGGCCAGTGCGATCATGGCCTCGAGCAGGGCTTGTGGACGGGTCTCCGACAAAGCGAGGGTTTCCCACTGATCGACATCCTGGTGTTCAATCGCGACACGGGCTGCGTATCGAAGCGCGCGATCCTCGCTCAGTAGATGTGGCCAGGCGGTTTCAACAGCTTCTGGATCCTTCCGGCCGTGAAACTCTTCCAGTTGCCGTCGTTTGGTGCGGGCTTGGAAGGCCGCTGCCGCGTTGACTTTCCGCTCAGTTGGCGTTGTTTCTGATTCCTTGTGAAAGTCGGGAATTTTTCCGCCGTTCCAGCTCACGCGGTACAGTGCTGACTGAGTTCCACGTCCACCGGTGATAAAGTACATTGCGCCATCTGGTCCGATGCAGAGATCCGTCACAGCCAGGGGCCGCCCGGAAATAAACAATTCCTGCTGGGCCCGAAAGGATGCACCGGCCGGCTGGAGATGAATTGCATAAATGCGGCCATAACTCCAGTCTCCGGCGAACATGGCCTGCTGGTACCTGGCGGGGAATTCGGAGTTCGTTCCGAAGACCATTCCGGTCGGGGAACCCGGTCCGACTTCCAGGAGCGGAGGCGGGTTGTCGGGGTGATACGCTTGCAGTGTATCGGGTCCCTGCCGCCAGCCAAAATCTGCACCACTGACGAGGTGATAAACGTTGGTTGGCCGGTACCACGGTAAATTCATGTATCCTTCGTTATCAGAGTCGAATGTAAAAAATTCTCCGGCTTCGTTGAGTGCCATGTCGTAGGCGTTGCGCAACCCGATGCAGAGTAGTTCACTGTGTTGGCCTTCCGGATTTACACGCATCACCCAACCCTGTGGACGTGGCGGTGAATGGTGTTTGCTGGGAGCGGTGGACAGGGCCCGTTTCATCGTCAGGCTGTCCGGCAGGTAGGTCTGGTTACCTGCAATCAAATAGAGCCACTTTTGTTCCGGGCCAAGGAGGATCGCATGTTGTCCGTGTTCCTTGGCCCCGTCGATTTCCATCAATTGCCGGACAGAATCAAACTGGTCATCCCCGTTGGTATCCTGCAGTCGCTGGATCCCGTGCGAAACAGCATACAGGCTGTCAAAGGCGTAAAGCAGTCCATGCGCCGGGTCCAGTTTGACGTCCAGCTTTTCCACTTGAGTCGGGATCGTTGGATTTCCTTGCGGTGATGGCGTAATACGATAAAGACCGCCACGCTCCTGTGAAACCGTGAGGCGGCCCTCTGGATCGAAGGCCATGCTGACCCACGATCCTTGCTCGAGCGGGGTGAGATAGAGTCGTTGGACGTGAAATCCGGGCAACACGTCCAGGTCGGAAGCATCGACGGGTAGGCGGGTAGGCGACTCGGCGCTATATGCCAAGAAAAGGTTGCAAAACGTAACAAGTCCGGCAACGAATAAGGGGAGCCATGATGTTTGCACGTTGAACCTAACTGGAGTATCAACTGTGGTAGTCAGTGTTTCACGGTCTCGGTGGGTTTCCCCACTGGCCGCGACGGTCTTCGCCACAGATCAGCACACCGTAGTCGGACCAGTCTCTCAAATCGTTCACGTTGGCATCGGTATAACGCAACGTAAGTCCGCAACGCCGACGGTCAGACTTGTTGAATCCTGAACCGTGCAGCAACATGTCCGTATGCAGGGAAATCTGTCCCGCACGAAGAGCAATATCTGCAATTTCTCCAAAAGTCTCGACGCCATCGACGCTGACTCGCAAGACGTTCTTTTCTTCAGTACGACTGATTCGATGGGGGATCGTACCGATTCGGTGCGATCCCCTGACGAACTGCATGCTGGCGTTCTCGCGATCCACATCGTCCACCGCCAACCAGGCGGTCACGGTTCGGGCGGGGGTAAACGGCCAGTAATAAGCATCCTGATGCCAGGCGACCTGCCGCTCGTCATGGGGCAGTTTGCAAAAGCAATGCGTGGTCCAACATACAATGTCCGGGCCGATAAGGTCTTTCACGTATCCCACCAAGCGGGGATCAAACATCAAATCGTACACCCGGACGTCATTCAGATGTATATCGAGCAGGGAATAGCTATCCGAACCCGCAGCCAGGGTTTGTTCCAGGCGGCGGTTGATACCGTTCCTGAACTCCACAATTTCCTGCTCCTCTAACAGGGGCAGAGGCGAAAGGATTCCGTCCCGATTGAAGGATGAGACTTCCCGGGCGCTGAGGGTCCGGGCGTTTTCAGGGGTGGCAGGGCGAAATGTCAAGTCGCGACCGATGGTTTCCATTTCCGCTTCGGTGAGAAACGTTTTCGTGCTCGAATCAAACAACGTTTTGGCCATGAGCAAACACCTCGTGATTGACAGGAAATGGAACGGCTGGAATCTCGACAGGCCTGGCAGTTCTTCCGATGAGAGAGATGCCTGCCAATCGCTTGAACCCGGTGAAGTCAACTCGTCAGAAGGTTATCCGCATTTTAGTTACACGACAGGTTACTCGCAATGGCCAGCTGCTAAAGATCAAAAGGGTCTCCTGCTCACAATGACACCCACTCTTGGACGCACGGTTTTCTTGACCGTCGTTCCGGAACCGGGGAGCGAATCTCTCCGCGAAAAAAAAAACGGACATCAAGAAAGTGCCGTGCTTTGAATTCATTCCAGTGTGTTAACTTGCCTCGCCGCGCTTCGATTGTGCTTGTAAGTCATCGAGGGAGACGAATTCGCTCTTGTACCCGGTGCTGCCGGGCTGTTTCCGGAGCACACCTTATGGGGCTTCTTTTCAAGTGACCGGTTATGACTCCCCATGCCGAACGAACTGCGTTACAATCGCCGGTTGGCCCTCCGATCTTCACTCAAGCATAAATCATGAGTCACCGTTGGTTAATATTTGGGCTGACAATACTGCTCGTTGTCATTTCATTTTATGCAGCGAGATCCCTGGTTGTACCTCGCCATGACGGGACGGAGAGTTCAGGAACAGGGGCGGAGGATTTACCTAATCCGTTGCGGGTCTCCGATCCACTTGTCCCTTTTTTCTGTCTGCTGTCAGCAGATCGGCAGTCCGTAAATCTTGCGCTGGACCGGATTGAGGTGAATTGGGAACCGAGCCAGGCTGCGATGCTGGTCGAGATGTTGCCGGCTGTGGGTGATCGCGAAATCAGGCAACGAGTTGTCACCTTCCTGGAAGCCAGGACCGACAAGAAATTCGGGCGAGACACGAACAAGTGGTTTCAGTTCGTCTGGAACGCAAATTTCGGACAGCATCCCAACTATCTCGAGTTCAAGGCAGAATTTTACTCGGTGTTCGATTCAAGTTTTCGAGAATATTTTGCTGAGGAGCCGCCCTCAACGATTCGACTGAACGAAATCTGCTGGGGAGGGGTACGCCGTGACGGAATTCCTCCGTTGAAAGAGCCGCAAACGGTTTCCGCCAGCCAGGCAACGTATCTCGAAGATTCCAACGTCGTGTTCGGCATAGAGATTAACGGCGATGCGCGTGCCTATCCCCAACGCATCCTGGCCTGGCATGAAATGGTCAAAGATATCGTGGGTGGCGAATCGATCAACGGTGTCTACTGCACTTTATGCGGGGCGATGATCGTTTATCGCACAACCGTCGATTCGGTCCATTATGAATTGGGGACCAGCGGCTTCCTTTACCGTTCCAATAAGCTCATGTACGACCAGGAAACGAAATCCCTTTGGTCCACGCTCACAGGGAGACCTGTTGTCGGACACCTGGTTGGAAAGGGGATTGAACTGGAAATGTTGCAAGTTGTCACAACGACCTGGCAGGCCTGGCGAGAGCGTCACCCGCATACCCGAGTGCTCTCGCTTGACACTGGATTTTCACGTGATTACGGAGAGGGCGTGGCTTACAAGGATTACTTTAATACCGACCGGCTGATGTTTACCGTGCCGCGGGTCGACAGGCGCTTGCAGAACAAGACTCCCGTGCTGGCACTGCGTTTTCCCGCCGTTTCTGATGAGCAACTCGCCGTTTCGGCGGAATTTCTCGAAGAGAATCCGGTTTACCACGACCAGGTGGGAGTGCAGAAGTTTGTGATTTTAACGGACAAGTCAGGAGCCCATCGCGTTTACGAAACGGGGAACAGGCGTTTTGATTCATGGGATGGTAATTGTGATGTTCGTGACAGTGAGGGTGCTTTCTGGAAGTTGAGCGAGGCGGAATTGACGTCGCCGGACGGGGAGGGTTTGCAACGGTTGCCAGCCCATAGCGCGTTCTGGTTTGGTTGGAACGCCGCCTTTCCCTCGACCCGTTTGGTGAAGTGAAACGAGGCTGATTGTCTCGTGGTAAACGGCACTCCCGTCGGCCAGGCGGTTTACGGAAAGCCTGACGTGCTCCACTGACTCCGGCCTTGCTGCACTGAACGGCCGAGCGGATGTTTAACTCGGGTCGACTTGCCAATTTTCCAGGAACCGACATCACGCCGGTTCCGGATTCAGTGAGAAATCAATCCTCTCCGGGGAGAATTCGGGGAACACCCAGCTGAAAAATTCCGGTTGAGGTCAACCAGGGAACTCAGTTGCGAGTGCCGACCAGGGGAATCCCGGTGGCCGAAGCGGTCGAAATCGTGACGCTTCGCAAATCTTCGGGTTCCAGGTTATGCAAGTTGGTCTTGCCAGTGCAGCGAGCCATCATCGATGCCTCGCTCGCATTGGCCTTGAGAATGTTAACGACTGCTGCTGCACGTTCTTCTGCATTGGAGTCGGAGGAAAACAGGAGATTCCCGTCCCGGACCTGGCCGCCGACAGCCAGGCCGACACAAACGCCCAACGCCACTGCCACAGTACCCAGTCCAATCACTTTAGCGGCATCTGTTCCCGAGCGGATTCCACCAAAGTAGACCAGAGCGATTTCTTCTTCCCGCCGGAGCCGGCGGAGGATTGCCACAGCATCACGAAGAATTCCAAAATCCGGGGCCGTGTGCAATTCCGGCCAGGCTTCACCCACCTGGCCTGTCCCATCCAATAGCATCATGTCCAGACCCTGTTCGAGGGAATACTGAAGGGACTCTTCCAGGAGTTGCGAGGAACTGACGGCCAGACCCAGGATTTGGTGATCGTGTTGGCGCTCCAGCTGGGGTGTTTGAAACTTCTCTCCCACGGTCTGCAGAAGTGCTGCTGCGTCAGCACTCGGTTCGGTTTCCCGCGAAGTCAATAATTGAAACCATGGCGAGGAATCGTTCAGTGGAATGGTGCCGACGTATCCGCAGTTGGATTGAGCAAGTCCCTTTCCTACACCATCGCGGACTTCTACCGGCGCCTGGTCAAAACCAGTGACCAGAAAAGGTTGTGCGAGTTCGATCCGACCGGCAAGGTCCGTGCTGACTTTACAGGCTTCGCGATAAGGGTCGATCACCAATCGAGAGAGGTTGGCCGGTAAAAAGACAATGTCATCTAGGTTCGGGGGGCGGCCCGGGGGATATGGATTGTCCCGAACCGGCAACCGTCGCTGCAACATCGTCTGCAACTTTGGCAAATCGGTGGGACCTGTGCGTGCCATGGAAAACAGGTCTTCTCGATGTCGTACTGCATAATCTGCGGATCCGGTTTCTGCATCGCAGCGATAGCAACGGGCGGCCTCTGCCAGAGCCGTTTCCCGGTTGTAGGTCGCTTCGATTTCAGGAAAGTCGACGGGCTTCTCACCCAGCCCAAAAAATTCAGGGTGATGCACAGGGTGTTTTTCCCACATGATATCCTGAGCCACAGGAACCCGCCGTGTGCGATAGGGTGTCCGGTACGGTAGCGGGTTTTCACGCCCTTCGAGAAAAGCTTTGACGTAGTAGGCGGCACGCTGACCGTGGTGCATGGCCATGACAATGGTCGAGCCACCGAATGCTCCGTCACCCGCCGCAAAAACTTTTGGATCCGACGTGCACATTCCTTCAAATGTCGTGTTGATGCGATCCCCGGCCATCATGTTGTGTTGTGACAACTCGTTACACTCGGTTTGTTGGCCAACCGAAGCGATGACCATACCACATTCGACATCATGTTCGCTGTCAGTTACAGCGACGGGCCTTCTTCGACCGTCTTCGTCGGCGTCTCCCAGTTCAGTCCGTACACAACGCAACACGAGTGAATCTACATTGGATTCGATGGCGACCTGTTGGGTGTGATAGATGAATTCGATACCTTCTTCGATGGCACCTTCCAGTTCGGTGCGACGGGCGGGGATTTCATCGGGGCCACGGCGGTAAATGACTTTAACATGCTTGCAACCCGGCAGCCGCTTTGCCACGCGACAGGCATCCATGGCCACGTCTCCACCACCGATGACCACCACCGTTTCGGGCAACTCCGGTCTTTCGCCGCCGTTCACGCGTCGTAAGAAACCGACGCCGTCGACAACACGGGGATGATCTTCACCGGGGATACCCATCGGCTTTCCCCGCCAGGCCCCGATCGTCATCAGGACGGCGTTGTGCCGGGATTTCAGCTCGTCCAGTGTGACCTGCTCACCCAGCGCGCTGTTCAGATGGATGTGCAATCCTTCGCAACGGTTGGTAAGACGGTCAATGTCCTGTTGGATAATTCCGGGCGGCAATCGAAATGCGGGGATTCCCCAGACCATCATCCCGCCTAGACGGTCGGTCATTTCATAGACGTGAACCGTGTAACCGGCCGCGCAAAGGTCGTTAGCAGCTGTCAGTCCGGCTGGACCGCCACCGATGATTCCTACAGTCTCCGTCTGTGTCACCGACAGCTGGGGCAAACGATACGAAGCTCCCAACTCGTCCATAACATGCCGTTTGAGATTGCGGATCTGGACGGGACCATCGCTGTCGGAACGACGGCAGGCAGGTTCGCATGGTGCGTCGCAGACCCGGCCGCAAATCGAGCTGAAGGGGTTGGTTGCCGTGATTGCCTCGAAGGCCTTTTCGAGTTTTCCTTCCCAGATGTAACCAATATATGATGGCGCGTCCGTCCCGACCGGGCAGGCGACTTGGCACGGTGCAGGCACAAAATGTGTGTCTGACGAATCGTCACGGTCACGAAATTCGGTGGGAAGGATCGGTAACTGAATGCGTTGTAAATCGTAGACTGTCATCTCAATTTACCTTCACAGCCTGGGGAACACGATTTTCCCGGTATTCTGGAGCATAGGGCAGACCTGTGATGGCGGCTGCCTCCGGGGTGACGGCAACCAGATCCTCGCGGCTCAAATCCCTCACGTCCGCATATCCCAGGCCCTGGGTGATCGCAGCGATTTGCCAGCGTACGCTTTCGAGAAAGCGATGGATGTTCTGGGCTTCGACAGAGGCCTGATACCGCTTTTCATGTTCCGGGTCCTGGGTGGCAATCCCTGTGACACATTGTCCTACATGGCACTGCATGCAGGCGATACAGCCTCCGGCGATGAGCACCGACGTGCCAAACGCTATCGCATCGGCACCCAGGCAAAGTCCTTTCACAGCGTCTGCTCCGTCTCGCATTCCTCCCATCAGCACGATCTCGACGTCCTGCCGGCGTCCGATTTCCGCCAGAGCCTCCTCAGCCTCGATGATCGCCGCCAGGGTGGGGATGCCAACATAGTCGATGACTTCCGCACTGCCAGCCCCGGTGGAACCCTGCATTCCATCCAGTTCGATAAAATCGAAGCCATCTTTGGCCGCAATTTTGATGTCATCACGCACGCGACCGGCGCCAAGTTTTACGCTGACAGGCAAGCGGTATCCGGTCGCTTCGCGAAATTCTTCAATCTTGATCACCAAATCGTCGGCGCCCAGGATATCCGGATGCCGTGAAGGTGAACGAAGGTCGATGCCGGCCGGGATGCCACGGATCGCCGCCAGCTCAGGAGTCACTTTCTTGGCCATCAGCTGCCCGCCCAGACCCGGCTTGGCGCCCTGGGAAATGTAGATTTCCAATCCATCAGCTCGCAACATGTCGTGAATGTTCCACCCCAGACGACCACCAAGACATTGGAATATCAATTGGTCGGCAGCGTCACGTTGCGCGTCACTCATTCCACCTTCGCCCGTGTTTTCGGCGATGCGGGAAAGTGACGAGGCTATCCCGATTGCCTCTTTCGTCGAACGACTCAATGCCCCGTAACTCATCGGCGCAATCATCACGGGCATACTCAGCTTCAACGGGTTGGCACCGTTTTTGCCACCGATTTCCGTATGCATTTCAACCTGCGATACCACGTCGTCATCGTGACCGGCGCCCGATAAATCGCGTTTGAATGCAAGGTCTGCCAGGTGTGGCAGAGATCGGGCACCCCCGTAACCACGAATACGGTACCGGCCGATGTGTGACTTGATGTGAATGTCTTCCTGGATTTTAGGATTCCAATAGGAAGAGTCGCCGGAAAAAGAAAAGAAAGGGATGCTCCGCCTCTGTTGTTCGCTGGTATCATACCGCAGTTTCTTGCCGGCGTTGACAACTTTCTGGAAGCTTCCCTTGAACGAAATTTTATATCTATCCAGAAATTCTCGGACGCTTTCAATTTCGTCGGCTGCGATGTCGGTTACCTCTGCATCCGCCCCCAAATCCTGGATGCTCCCGCCGACGAAAATTTCTCCGCCGGTCATGTCTTCACCAAGTCGCTCGCCTGAGTCACCGAGGATGATGATTCGACCGCCATACATCATGTAACCGGCCATGAAATTGGCGTTGCCGGCACAACAGAGCGTACCTGCCTTCATCACCTGGCCGGCACGAGATCCCACGTTTCCACGAACAATCAGTTCGGCACCCCGAATGGCGACGCCGGCAATAGCACCCGCATTGCCCGAGACCACCACGGATCCCGCGTACATGTTGTCTCCCAGTCCCCAGCCGACATTGTTGTCAACTTTGAAGTGGGCTTGATCTGTCAGCCCCGCGCAAAAATAACCGGCTGAGCCACGGATTTTGACTGTGATGGGAGAAATCAGGCCCACGCCTATATGATGCCGTGCATCGGGATTGGTAACCTCGACGTCCTCGCCCGCGGCGCCGTGTTTCCGGATCAGCTCGTTGCCATCACGGACAGAAAGTTCAGCTAAATCGATCGTGACCATGTGTTGTACGTGCCGGGCGGCGGTTCCTTGGTGTTCAAGGCCTGACCCGGGAAAAGACGATTAAGGGAAACTTCTTCCGACGCGATGGAGATGAGATCGTCGTTCTCAAACATGATCATGGGTTTGGCAGCCAGACGGTCCTTGGCATAACCAATCTCGTCACGTGTCGAGACCAGGAAGGAGAAGGTTCCATCCAGGTCATCGATCGAACTCCGTAATGCCTCTTTGAGTGAAACGCCCTGGGACAGTTTGTCAGCCAGGTAGACTGCGACAAGCTCACTGTCATTGTCAGTCGAAAACTCGAAGTCTCGTTGTTCGAGCCTGCGCCGCATTTTCCAATAATTGGTGATCTGGCCGTTGTGGACAATGGCGACGTCGGCAAATCCGGTTGCCCAGAAAGGATGGGAAGCCTCGGGCTTGACATCGGATTCCGTCGCTAATCGAACATGCCCGATTCCATGAGTACCATGAAAGGAACTCACGTGGTAACGGTCATCCACCTGATGTGCACTACCGATATCTTTGACGATTTCGAGACTGGAACCGATTGAAATCACCTTGGCTACGTGTTCCATGCGGTAGGAAAACTGTCGCAGGTCACCGTCAAAATTCACGGTCGCCCGGTAATTGTTTCCGATCACCTCGTCCTCGACAACTTCAGCATTCTGTTCTGCCAATGATGACTGAATCCGCTGAACAGCCGCTGTAGCCTCATCACCCTCGCCGATAAAAAATCGGACTCGCAATTGGCCCGGTTTCGCATCTCCGTAGAGCGCAAACCCGGTAGAGTCAGGGCCTCGATGCTGGCAACCATCCAGCATGTCGATCAGGAACTGTCCGGTACGGAGGTCCTGATCGGTGTTTTTGTACATGATACCGGCGATTCCACACATGGGTTGCTTTCTGTGGTCAGCAGGAGTCCGAGTCTTGGCACGTTGGTCCAAACCGCCCTGATTTTCCTCTTCAGGGGTGTCGGGATTAACCCCACAAAATGATCAAGCCGTCTGTTATGACCGCTTGGACACGGTGAGACGGTCGTCACGACTCGCGGTACGACCATTGTAAAACTCTGTCGTCTCTGATGCTAGTGAGCCCCGCAAAAACCTGCTTAGTGGTTGCCGCTGTTTGTCGGGGCTGGTTGGTTTTCAGTGGAACCCGCTGCCGTTCTGGAAAACCTGATGATTGTGGTGGTCACGTAGGTTACGTGAGGCATGGGTGGCAGCAACCGGCTTTGCGTGACGGACCGAGACAGGTGGAACTTGTGTCAAGTTTCAATTCGTGGAGGTTAGGTAGACCGGTTGGCCGGGACTCAGCCTGTAAACGGTTCGTCCCGGTTCAGTGAATGTGCCCCCGGGAATGTTAACGGATGGACACACCAGTCGAACGACTGGGAAATCACCCGGCCGAATTACCAGTTTGGGACCCGCACCACGCACGTAGGGTGCGTGAGGGCGAGCCAACCACTTTCGTAAGCAGTGTTGCTGAACTTCCATCAGGGGCAAGGGTTGGCGCGGACCGCCCCGCAGAATTTGGAAACGTCACCATTGGTCAACTTGTAGGAAGTTTTCAAGAATAGGAGAATGAAAGGTGTGTTTGTTCAGCCCCTCTCACAACAGAATGGATTATCATGTCAGAATCTCCCCTCGCGACGGTTTCGCCAGTGCCTGAGGATCAAGCGTCGGAACGAGTTGCAGAAATTTTTGCGGACATCCAACGCACGAAAGAGATAGACTTCGTGCCCAACTTCTGGAGAACCCTGGCGACTCAACCAGAACTACTGGAGTCAGTTTGGAACAATTTGAAAAAGTGGATGCATCCCGAGGCCACGGGGCGTGAATCGTCCCTGGACGCCAGGACTCGAGAAATCATCGCGGTGGCAGTCTCCGCCACCAATGCCTGTCCTTATTGTATTAATTCACATACCGCAGCTCTTTGTAAACTGGGTGTGGACGGCGAAGAGTTGGGTGAAGTCATGGCGATCGTGGGGCTCTTTAACCAGACGAACTCTCTGGCGAACGGATATCAGATTCAACCGGACGTACTTCCACCCTCGTAACCTGGTGCATTTTCCTTTTCCATGACCAGCTCATCTGCCTTATGGAGTGAGAATTCCTGTCCCATTGTAGGGATGGTCCACCTCAAGCCGCTTCCCGGTTCACCGGGCTTTTCGGGTGACCTTCGCTCCATACTGCGATCAGCAAAAAAAGATGCCGAATCACTGGTGTCAGGAGGAGTTGACGGGTTGCTGGTTGAGAACCTCGGTGATGTTCCATACATGCGTGGACGTGTGGCGAGGGAAACCGTAGCCTGTATGACCGTCATTGCCTCGGAGATTCGCCAAGAGTTTTCCGTGCCTCTGGGCATCAATGTTTTGAGAAACGACGGACAGAGCGCCCTGGCAATCGCACAAGCGGCGGGGGCGCAGTTCATCCGCGTCAACGTGTTGTGTGGTGCGCGTTTGACGGACCAGGGTATCGTACAGGGAATTGCCGCCGAGTTGATGCGGGATCGATCACGGCTCGCTGCTACTGACATCCAGGTCCTGGCCGACATCAACGTCAAACATTCGGTTCCTCTGGCCAATCGCCCTTTACAGGAAGAGGTCGTCGATCTGGTCCAACGTGGCGGCGCAGATGCGATCGTGGTCTCCGGCGCGTCAACCGGATCTCCCACCAACCTTGAAGAGTTGAAACAAGTCAAGGTTGCCGCCGGGAAGGTTCCGGTATGGATCGGTAGCGGAGTGAGTGAAGCTTCGTTGGAATCTTCTGTTCTTGCCGCAGACGGGTTAATCATTGGTACGGGGCTGAAGCAGGGACACCAGGTGCATCGTCCGGTCGATCCGCAGCTTGTGGCCCGCGTGGTGAAAAGTGCGTCGGATTGGTTGTCCCGGTGACCCCCGGCTGCCGAATGACCGTGTCAGGTAATGTGTGCTGCACTGCAAAACGCAAACCGGTGTTTTTGTCACGGGGCGATTTCTGCAGAAAAACCAATCTGCCGCATGGCTTCATAGAGGCCGACAGACACGGCACAAGCCAGGTTCAAACTTCTCGCTTCAGGGGCAATAGGAATCCGAACGCTGGACTCACGATGCGCCCCTAGCAGACTTGCAGGTAATCCTTGCGTTTCTGATCCAAAAACAAGGACATCCCCCGCAGAATATGGAACCGTCGTATGGACCCGATTTCCCGACTTGCTGAACAGCCATATTCTCCGCCCGGTCAACCTGGCGGAAAGGGCCGACCAGTCGTCGACCACCTCCCATTGCAGATGTTGCCAGTAGTCCAGTCCGGCCCGTCGCAGGTGACGGTCATCCAGGCGGAATCCGAGGGGTCTCACCAGCCATAACCTGGCACCGACCGCAACACAGCTTCTTCCGATCGTACCCGTGTTTTGAGGAATCTCAGGCTGATGGAGGACCACGTCAATGGAGGGCGGTTGTTGCATGAGGAAGGCAGACCGTGGGAATGTAGAACGTAGGAATCTCGACGGTGCTTGTGGCTGGATCAGCTTCTGCAGTTATTTTGATAGAAGGGTTGAATCCTCTGGACCATGAGTCTTCGAGCGTCTTGTGGCTACAGTCCCACATTTTCCGCCCGCTGTCTATATCCACAGCCGCGTTGCGAAACTCCGTCTCGTGGGAAACAATAAGAGTCTTTGTTTTCGACGCCACTTTTTGCAGATTGTCGACTTGTTTCGCAGGGAGACTCGTAAATGGAAATTAAGCGGAATCCGACTCGATCCGTGCAAATTGGATCGATTGTCATTGGAAACGGGCACCCGATTGCAGTGCAGAGTATGACTGCGACCCATACGCAGGATGTGGCAGCCACTGTGGAACAGGTCAACGAACTCCATCAAGCGGGAGCCGATCTGGTGCGGATTGCCGTTGATAGTCAAAAAGACGCCGACGCGTTAGTATCGATTCGGAAACATACGTCGGCCAATCTTTCCGTGGACCTTCAGGAAAACTATCGATTGGCGATGACGGTTGCCCCGCACGTGGATAAGATTCGCTACAATCCCGGACATCTGTATCATCACGAGCGCACCAGACCTTGGCAGGACAAAGTGAAATTTCTGGCGGAGCTGACGGGAGAACATGGCAGTGCGATGAGGATTGGAGTCAACTGTGGCAGTGTCGACCCGGAGAAACTCGGCCAATTTGACCCGGAAGATTCGATCAGCCCGATGCTCGTCAGCGCGTTGGAGCACTGCGATCTTTTGGACTCGCTTGGGTTTTATCGCTACTGTGTCTCGCTGAAGGATTCGGACCCTGGCAAGGTGGTTGACGTGAACCGACGGTTTGCCGAACAACGACCGGATGTTCCACTGCACCTGGGAGTCACCGAAGCGGGGTTGCCACCGGACGCTGTCATCAAGACGCGTATTGCCTTTGAACAGTTAGTCGGTCGTGGCGTGGGTGACACGATTCGAGTATCCCTGACCGTACCCAATTCGCGCAAATTTGAAGAGATTGAAGCGGGCCGTCAAATTCTGAAGGATATTGATGCCGGACGGGTCCGGTCGGTCGTCGACTTTAAAATCGACAGGTTGAATATCATCGCTTGCCCCAGTTGTTCACGGGTCGAAAACGACGCTTTCATCGACTTGGCCCAGCAAGTCAAGGAAATGACGAAATACGCAACAAGTCACGCGATTACAATTGCAGTCATGGGTTGCCGGGTCAACGGTCCGGGGGAAACCGACGACGCGGACCTGGGACTCTGGTGTGGCCCCAAGTACGTCAATCTCAAACGGGGAACCACAACGGTGGGGGCATTTCCATATGACGAAATTCTTGATCAACTGAAGCAGCAGCTGGACCAACTGATTACCGGGACGACAACTGGCTCGACTTAGGTGCAGGTGCCTGTTCAGACGACACGATGCCGGTAGCTCGGAGATCTTTCGGAGAATAACAACGACTCATCTGAGGCAAGAAAGGGAAAACCATGGGAAAACGGATTTCACACAGTCTCCTGGACCCCTGGTTGGGTCCGCCTTTGAAAAGCCTCTACGCGGTTTTGCCGATTCCTCGTCGCTTCCCGCCCGAAGGAATTGTCTTGACGGGTCACGTGTTCGCCATCCTCGCTGCTGTGGGGTTTGCTTATTCAACCAGCCTTTGGTGGGCCGGCATCCTGGCGGCAGCAGGGATTCTCGGAAATCACACGGCGGATTGTCTGGACGGGACACATGCCCGCAGCACGGGGCAGTGTCGCAACGGTGGCGAACTTCTGGATCACTTTACGGATCCCCTGTCCTTTTCCTACTGGCTTGTGGGGATTAGTGTTTCCTGTGCACGGTTGGACCTGGGGTTGGTGGCGGTCATCTGCCTGTACGCCACGGCTGTATTGACGAACATCAAGGCAAAAATGATCGGAGAATTCACGCTGGCAAGATTCGGGCCGACTGAGTTTAAAACGTTGTTGGCGGTGTATGGAATATTTATGACGGGATTGGTTCTTTTCAGCACAGAAAATCCGGGTCCCGAAGCCTGGACGGTGGGATGTTTCCAACTACTGATTGTTGTTGGCATCCTGCAACTGCTGATCAACCTGTGGGTCGCGGTTCGGGACGTCAATCAACATGGTGCTCCCCCGGACACGAGCGAATGGATCGTGAATCGTGAGCGGTAAGGAAATCCAAGTATGCTTTACCGGTTCGGCGCGACAAGACAGAAAAGGGGAAAGTGTGACCGGGTTTCCGTCGCAGGGAATCGTTTGACTTGTTCAGAAAGGCGGCTTGCAGATGTCTACACAGCCCACCCTGCTACTGTTGGGCGACTCGATTCGTTTGAGTTACGAGGGGCACGTCAGCCAACTTCTTGAAGGTCGGGCGCGGGTTGTCGGTCCACCTGAAAACTGTCAGTACAGTTTGTATACCTTGTCTTCTTTGAATCGGTGGCTGTCAACCGGCCGGCCGGACATTGTGTATTGGAACAATGGCCTACACGACTGCGGGCATAATCCCGACCGGAGTCCGGTGCAAATTCCACTCGAGATGTACCTTGCCAACCTGGAAATTATTCTTAGAAAGTTGCGAGTACTGGCTTCAACCGTCATCTGGGCGACTACCACTCCCGTCCATCCTGATCGCCCGTTTCGCGTCAGCCAGTGGTCGTGGCGCAATGAAGAAATCGAGCACTACAATCAAGCCTCTCGTGACTTGATGGAAGGGAAAGGAATACCGGTTCACGATCTTCACCAAGTGGTGTGGCAGGACACGGACGGGTTGTTGTGCGACGATCAACTTCACCTTTCTTCGGAAGGACAAATGGTTTGTGCACAATCGGTCGTGGACTGCGTTTCAAGATTCCTGTCGTAAACGGTTGAACGGCGCGGCGACAACCCGATTGATAGAAAAAACTTTGTTGAAGAGCATCGTCACCATGGCCGGGGGAATGTCGGGTCAGAAGCCGCACGGTGGATCATGTGGAGCCGATTTGTTTTCGGAGTAATACCGTCTGATCGATTTCTCTGAATCCCAACTTGTTCAACAGTCGCATTGCGGCAGCGTTTTGTGTGGATACCTGTGCTTCTGCCACACTGAATTTCTGAGCACGAAGTTGACGTAGCGATTCTGCTACAAGATAGGTTCCCAAACCTTGTTTGCGAAGCGGTTCGGCAACCTGGCAGTCAAGAAGACCCGTCACGGGTGCCTGTCGGCTACTGGTCAGAGGTTCCCCGTCCCAAAAGGTGGCAGTTGCTGCCAATTGGCCGGTTGTGTTCAACGCCATCGAAAACATTGTCCGGTCGACGCCACCCAGTGTGCAGGCTTCCCACCAGTTGTGTGTGGTAACTCCTGCACGGGATTCGATGTGGTAACTACGTCGAATTGCCATTTGTGCGCGACAGACTGGCGGACGGAACTCCTTCAGGTCGCGCTGCAGGACGGTCCAACGTTCCTGCTGCTCGTAGCGATTTTGTTTGAAGAATTCGAGTAGTTGAATATCTGACTGAAGGACTCCTCGCAGGTCACTTCCTCCGTACAGTCCAAAATAAAACGGGCTGGTAGGCAAGACCGACATGGTCTGGGCCGTACGCGAACCCCGATTTGCCAGATAAGTTTCTGCCTGGCGCAGCAAGTCGCTGGCGACCGAATTCCAATTCGGGCCGGGAACAACCAAGAGCATATTGATCACTCCTGGTTCGCCGGTGAGGGATTGAAGGTCCGGGGCAGGGCCGAAACCTGCGTGGACGAATCCCAACAAACGCTCGTCTTCCTCGGCTACAATCAGTCCCTCCCGATCAAAATAAGGTTTTGAGAGCACGAATTTATCCAGCACGGTTGCGGACATCAGTTGTGTCAGACCACCGAACGGGGGTTGGCTGCACCATACCCTGGCTATCTCTGGCGGGTCACTGTTGCGAAATGATCGGTAATGGACCAAGAGCGGGAATGGACCGTAGGGTCACGCCTTTCTTGAAAAACAAGTGTCGGCTGTGGTGTACAGCGGCCGGGGGACGGTTCCTCGAACTACATGGCCTGTCGACAGAAGGGTGGTTTAGTCAAATCGATCGTTTCTGACCGCAGATGACAACCCACTATCCGGTATCACTCAGATTCACGTAGACACAGTCCTGTTCTACTTTGACGTCAAAAGTAGGTTGGTTAATCGTGACGTTCGCTTGGTTCTGGCCGCTTTGTACGTCAAATTGCAAACCGTGCCATGGGCACGACAGCCGGCATTGATCCAGCTGGCCCTTTCCCAGGGGGCCGCCTTGGTGCGGGCATACGCCATCCAGGGCGTAGAATTCACCCGCCACGTTGAATAACGCAACCACTTGTCCGGCCGCAACTCGTTCCAGTGAACTGCCTGGAGGACATTCGGTTACTGTTGCAATCTGGTGCCATCCCATGGTGCGTTTTTCAAGCAGCCTTTCTTTTTGGAGGTATCCAACACTTGTTTTTCCAGCGACGATGAAGCCACCAGTACTGTTCCGGTTTCAGTCGAATGATGTCTTCGAGCTGATGGTTATACCACTGAGTCAAGCTGAGCGAGCTTTGTAGATGTTCGCCGCCCTGCAGCGGGTCGGCGCCTGCAAAAAAAGCGCATTCAAATTTCATGGCCCGGTTGTCGCGTTTGAAATAGCTCACCACGAGGGGTGACTGATTGCTGAGAGGAAATACTGCAATCGCTTTGTGACAAGAGGTAAGTCGTCCAAAGAATTCGACCCGACTCCCTTTCCGTCCCGCCCATTGATCGCACAGTAGTGCCAGGTTCAAACCCGCTTCCAGTGCGGCGGCCACCTTGGTGGCGCTGCCTTTTCGCGGAAGGATGAATTGTCCGTGGGCGGCTCGAAACCGAGTGATGAAGCGGTTGATGAAAGGATTATCTAAGGGGCGGACAAGGGCCAGAGTCGGAAAACCTAGCAATCCGATAACGTAACTAGCCACCTCGAAGTTTCCGAAATGTCCGGAGACAACGGTTGTCGGTCGAGGATCCAGCAGGTTCTGAGCGAGTAGACGGCGACTATCGCCTGGGAAGGAAATGAAATCCCGCCAATTGGTGTGGTGTATTTTTCGAGACGCATGGGCAACCTCGCAGAGCATTAGAAACAGGTGTTCCCACATTGCCCGGGCTGTCTGTCGACGACGTTCAGAAGACCAGGTGGGGAAGGCTTGACGGAGATTGTCATCAATTACGCGCGTCCGAAACGGTATCAGTTTGGTGAACAGCCATCCCACGTGGTTCGCAATCCACTCACAGGTCTCAATGCGCAGCGTTTGTAAAAGGCAAAAAAAACCACGAAAAACAAGGTATTCAATCCAATGGCGAGCGTACTGCATATTTTCGGTGCCTTCTGCAAACATTCATGGCTGACAGTGGCTGTCAGCAGAATATGAGGGAAGCCTATTCTGACAGGACGAGCAAAATTGTGGAAGGTAAATTGAAGAAGGTGGGTGGGACGCCGCCCGTTGGCAAAACAGGGTTTATCTTTAAACTAAAACAGGTCCCGCAACGGTTCTCCGGTGACGGGTTCCGCCTGCGGGAGAGCCTGGAGGGAGAGGACAATTGAAGTTTTGGGACAAAGCCTATAATCTGGTATCTCGTGAACGCGTTTTTCTCTCGTTTTTTTGCAAAGTACTTTTGGTTGCTTCATCATGCAATACGGCACAGGAATTATCGGCTGCGGGATGATTTCCCGCTTTCACGCACGTGCTATCAGCGAAATTGACAATCTCCGGCTTGTTGGTTGTGTCAGTCACCGTGCCGAATCAGCACAAAAGCTGGCAGAAGAGACGAGTTGCAGGTGCTATCGCAGCGTCGACGAACTGGTGCAGGACCCGGACATTCACGTTGTCGTGATCTGTACGCCCAGCGGTAGCCATCTCGAGCCTGCCCTGGCGGCGATCGATGCTGGAAAGCACCTGTTGATTGAGAAACCTCTGGAGGTCACGCCCGCACGTTGCGACCAACTGATTCAAGCCGCGAAAGAGAAGGGAGTGCTTGTTTCAACCGTGTTTCAGTCCCGTTTTCACCCGGCAAGCCAGGAACTCAAAAAGGCCGTCGATCAGCAGCGATTTGGAAAATTAACGATGGGCGATGCTTACGTGAAGTGGTATCGGTCTCAGGAATACTACGATAGCGGAGCCTGGCGTGGCACATGGGCATTGGACGGCGGTGGCGCCTTGATGAATCAGGCCATTCACAGTGTCGATCTTCTGCTGTGGTTTATGGGCCCGGTTGTTGAGGTTCGGGCATACACGGGAACATTGGCGCATGAACGCATCGAAGTCGAAGATGCGGCCGTTGCCTCACTGCGATTTGCAAACGGGGCCCTGGGTACCATTGAAGCCACGACCACTGCTTTTCCTGGTTTGTTGAAGCGAATTGAGATTCACGGAACACAGGGCAGCGTGACTCTGGAGGAAGAAGACATACGTTTCTGGAAGTTTGCTGAAGAAACGGAGCAAGACGAGGTGATTCGTGAAAAATTTGCGGCGCAAACCGAGACAGGTGGCGGTGCAGGTGACCCCGCAGCCATTGGACACCATGGACATCGTGCGCAAATTCAGAATCTGATCCAGTCGATCGAAAATGGAACTCCAGTTGCCATTGATGGTGAAGAAGGGAAGCGTTCTGTGGAGTTGATCTGCGCAATCTACGAGGCTGCAAAGACGGGAACGACGGTCACTCTTTAGCAGTGTTAGTGAAGAGGGGTGCAGGAAAAATGTGTCGCAATAGCTCAACGGATGGTTTCATTCGTTCGACCGTGTCACCTCCATGACTTACCGAGTCAGACCCCCACGCTGCTTCTACTCCCCCCCCAGCGTCCGCCACAGAAAGATCCAGGTCGTTCCGTTAAGCAGCATGTGGACGACAATGCAGGGAAAAAGGCTATGAGTCCGTTGATAAAGATATCCCAGTCCCAGGGACAGGAAGAACAGGGGAATGGGCGCGGGTCCATGACCGATATGCATGGCGGAAAACAGAACTGAACTCAACACGATCGGAATCCAGGAGGGTTGAATGACGGTGTGGTCGGCAGGTCCGTCGGAGGGCGGCAGAAAAATTCGACTGGTAAGTCCGCCACCGCGCAGTAAAAAGCCGTCGAGTTTTCGTGGGTCGTGGGCCGGATCGCTCATCCAGCGAAACGCATAAACAATATTTTCCAGCCAACCTTGCAGGACCAGTCGAAAAGCGATCTCCTCCCAGACGGGTGCCACCAGGACGGCGGAACAGAATGCAATCCAGAAGAATCTCGCCGAATTCTCCTCTCTCAGCATCTCAAAAAGAGGATGTTCCGCAGACAGGATCTGCAATGACTTGCAGATCAAAGTGAGAATCCCCTGCAGGGCATAAATCGGGACTGCCAGCATAATGAAAGCGATGATGCCGATCCGGATCCCGTGCAGTCCTTGCTTCCAATCCATTCCCAGGTCTGTCCAAGTCGCTCCCGTAGCACACCGCAAGACGCCCAAGCTTGCCAGGCAACTTACCAGGCTGGAAACAGACAACAGAAGGAAATTCTGTGCCATCCTTTCGGTTGACATTTCTTCAAAGTGAACGCCCGAGTCGATGTCGCCCCACCACCAGAGTTGGGTCAGCAGTTGACAAGCCAGATAGATGGCGCCGATGGTAAGCAGGTGCAGCACGCCCCAGGGAACCGGAAGTCGTTCTTGAAAAGCGAGCCACGTCTGACCGGAATGAACGACGTACAGACAGCGGATCCAGAGTAGTATCGACACCAGAATGAAACCGACGACGGCGTAATCGGAAACTGCTGACATGCACTACTCGCGCAACAGTCTTACTGCTCGAAAGATATAAACAATACCGGATTGTAATGTCGAAAGGATCGACAGCCAGATGAACAGGTCCCGGGTTAAACAGAGCCAACAAGTGTCGTCGGGGGAAACATATTTTAAGCTCAACAGGCTCAGAATGACCGCCCCACACTGGAGAACCATTTTGAGTTTTCCTGACCATTGTGCAGAAAAATCTGCACCTTGTTGTTCCAGGAATCCTCGAATGACCGTCACCAGCAGTTCGCGAGACACCACAACGACTGCCATCCACGCCCTGATTCCCGAGTCCGGTTCGGCTACGAGAAAAACGAATGCGCCACAAATGATGAATTTGTCAACGAACGGGTCCAGGATCCGTCCCAACTGGGTTACCTGGTTGTATTTCCTGGCCCAGTAACCGTCGAGCCAATCCGTGCCCGCGGCGACAGCAAAAACCAGCAAGGCGGCAAGGTGACACTTTGCCGGAATCAAGCCAAACATAATGCAGGCGAGAATTAATCGAATGCAAGTGATTTGATTCGGAATATTGAAGACGCTGGATTTTTGAGTCATTAAAAAACTCGCAGGCTGCATGCTGTCTACAATGGTGAACGAATAGGGGAAATATGGTTGGAAAACGCGATGGAAAATAGTGGATTCGGGGAAAGAAAACCACGGATTACCCAACCGTTTGTCACAGAAGAGGGACGAAATGAATCAAGGTGCATTTCCTTATGCCTCCGACTCGTTATTTCAAAGTTCACAGTCCGTTTCGTCGCCTCTCTTGAGTCCTGACCACGATCAACGTTCGGGAGCGGTTGCCACAGCGATCAGGTCATAGTTCTGATAATCAACGATTTCACAGCGTACAAAACTGCCCACAACCAGGTTTTCACCTGTGATATATACTGCGGCATCGATGTCAGGTGCATCGGCATACCAGCGACCGACCCAGGCGTTCTGCTGGTCCTCCACGGCCGAATCGATCAGCACGTCGACTTGGCGTCCCACTTGTTGGGCGTTCCACCGGAATGCATTCTCTTGTTGAACTTCCATCAGGCGACTACGGCGGTCCTCTTTGACTTCTTCAGGAAGATGGTCTGGCAGGCTGGCCGCCGGAGTGTCGGGCTCCACAGAATATGTAAATACTCCCAGGCGTTCAAACTGCTGCTCTCGTGCGAAGTCCAGCAACTCGTCGAATTGCACGTCGGTTTCACCCGGGAAGCCCGTAATGAGGGTGGTACGCATGACCAGGCCCGGAATGTCCCCCCGAAGTTTTTGTAGCAGTTGTTCGGTTTCTGCCCGTGTGACGCGACGTGCCATGCGTCTTAACATTTCATCATTGATGTGCTGCAAAGGCATGTCGAGATAGGGAACAATCTTTTCTGATTCGGCAATGGTCTGGATGAGTTCGTCGGAGACATACATCGGATAGAAATACATCAAGCGAATCCATTCAATACCATCGACCTGTTCAAGGTCTTGCAGCAATTCGGCCAGGCGTGGTTTACCGTACAGGTCCAGGCCATAGTACGGCGTGTCCTGTGCTACGACAATCAACTCGCGCACTCCGTCAGACGCCAGTTCGCGAGTTTCTTTTACGATCTCCTCATGCGGTTTACTGACGTGTTTCCCTCGCATTTTAGGAATCGCACAAAAAGTGCAGAGCCGGTCACAGCCTTCGGAGACTTTCAGGTAGGCGAAGTGAGCCGGAGTGATGCGTAGGCGGTTGCGGTCGCTGAAGGCTTGAATGGGAGAGGGTTGAAACACGGTTCGCTGCTCTTGCAGTTGGCCCACCAGACGATCGGCCACGCGAGTAATCTCCTCCCTGCCGAAAACACCGACCAACTGGTCAATTTCCGGCATTTCATCTAACAATGCTTCCTTCTGTCGTTCGGCCAGGCATCCAGACACAATCACACCCTGCGTGCCACCGGACTTTTTTAGATCCAGCATCTCACGGATTACCGAATATGATTCTTGACGAGCTTGTTCAATGAATCCGCAAGTATTCACCACGACAAAATCCGCTCCGTCGGGGTCACCGACCAGTTGATAACCGTCTAAATTGAAAAGCCCCAGCATGCGTTCGCTGTCGACAAGATTTTTGGGGCAGCCCAGGCTGACGAACGCATAAGTGCCTTTGCTGGCGGTGTTCACAGGACTGGTAGGGGCGGTTGATTTCAACGTTCTGCATCTCCCGGCAAGGCAGAAAAATCAAACTGAGGTGTGGAGGCTCCCGTACGACGTCGTCTATCCTACTCCATTCACTCCGGCTCTGCGAGCGAAGTTACCGGAGCGGCTGTTTTTCCAGTGACGTTATCGGTGGAGTCGCTTGACGGTTGAATTCATCAGCCGGACTGTTTAGAAAGAATCGCGATTTTTTCGTTCAGCGTAAAATGGAAGTATGTTTTGTGCAACTTGATCAGGTGCAGGCAAGAAAGCCCCGGCTATCCACCCGGTGAAGAAAGACAGGACTCCGGGTGCTGTTCAAGTGGCGTCCTCATGTGCCTGTTATGAAAAGGCCACGCACCAGAAACGCGGTAGTTTGTTACGCTGCCGTGCTATGGTTTTCGCGTTCGGCTTCGATTCCGGACTGTTCTAAAATCCAGTGAACATCATGCAACAGGAAAGGCTTGGAAATAACTCCGGAAATACCTGCCGCGGTCAGCCGCTGTACTGTCTGATGGCGAGGAAAGGATGCCAGCGCAATGATGGAGGCCGGATGAAACTCTCGCAGATACTTTTGAACCCGGTTTTTCGTGGCTCGTTGAGGATCGGCGAGATCCCACAGGAAAACATGGGCCCCGGTCACACGGGGTGGCTCGCCATCAACCCAGCAGGCCGTGGCGTAACCTGCTTGCTGACATGCATCTTGAAGTGCCCCGGCTGTCTCCCAGTCATCAGCCCGAATCAAAACGAGGCGCAAAGTGTTTTTGCAATGATCGTGTTTGCGTTGTAGCAACTGTTCCGCCGGAGTTGCTGTGACGGCGTCCCCCCACCGGGGGCAGTGGCCCTGCAGGAACGCCTTGAAATCCGAAGCCAGTCGGGCCGGCCATTGGTGCCAGTAAGTCCGGAACACTCCCGGCCAGGGTCGCCCGCTGCGCAACTCTCCTTCGTACCAGGCTCCAAGAACAGCAACGATTCTCAAAAGCGGTGATGCATTTCGTAAAGCGTCGATATCTTCGATAGAAAACTGGCCGGGACGCGTAGCGGCCAGCACGAGCAAATCCTTCGATTCGCCACCTTGCTTGAGGTGTTTTCGAGCCGACTGCAGGTCGGAAACCACTTCCAGGTTTGCATGTTTACGCAGCCAGTGTAGAGCAAGCTGGAATTCTCCATGTAGCGAATCGCCGACAAACAACACCCGGATATCAGACATTAGTCCAGTAATTCCCTCTCGCGATTGGTCAGGAGGTTATAAACCGTTGAGGAGTCCGTTGCTTGGCGAATATTTTCCAAAAGATCCGTATCGGCCAGAATCCGGCTTAGACGAGCCAGCGTGCGCAGATGACTTTGGTCGTCTGTGGAACAGATGAGGAAAAAGATGTCGGTCAACAAGCCACGGCTATTGCCAAACGGGATCCCTGTTGAAGTGCATCCCACCGCCAGTAGGCCGCCGCCCAGAACCGAAGGCATGGGACGACGCGGGTGCAGCAGCGCCACTCCGTTATCTAACGCCGTCGGTTGCATGCTTTCTCGATCGCGGATTGCCTCGATCATTCGTTCGGAGTCCCAAAGTAATCCGGTCGCGGCGGCCAAGTCCGTCATCGACTCAATGACGCGGCTTCGTGTGCGTGCCTCCAAGGGGATGGCAATGCAAGCCGGTTGCAGCAACTCGGCAATCAGGACGTCTGTCCTGTCCGGACAGGAATCGGCACGTTGTAACACGCCTTCCATTTGCGCCAGTTCGTCTTGATCCAGGAGGCCCATCCGCTCTTCCATCCAGTGGTGAATTTCGGCTCGCGAAAATCGCCACTGTCCCGCCACTTTACGCCCGGGAATCCGGCCCCGGTCAGCCAACTTGGTGATCTGACTGGGCAACAAGTGCAGGTAGACAGCCAGGCTTTCGGTGGTGAAGTCTTGCTCGCGGGCCATGATTTTTGAGGAATCACAGAGGAGGTGCTGTGCCAGACGGTTGCAGGATGTTATAGGTCAGCGCTTCGCGACAATGCGGATAGTGTGTAGGCAACATGGATTGCCGTCGCTGTTTTCTTTTCAATTTCCTCCCAAACCTGTCGCTTGACGAGTACCAACAGTCAACAATCACTCGAAACTTTTTCCAACAGTTTATTCACAGGGAAGGCGCGGGACTCTTGTGCCCGTGCGCAAGCTTGTTTTATCACGGACTCGTTGATTTCACCTCCCTGTCTATCGCAAACACTTTGGTACTGTCCAGAGCGAACGTCTGCTAGCGACGCCAGTGGCGGGACTCGACTCCATTGGTCTTGTTGCGCCGTGCTCCGGTTCCGAGGCGTTTGCGGGGGAAAATCTGGGTTGACTCTAATCAGCAACCTCGACACAATTCGCCCGATCGATGACCTCGTTTGACGATCACCTGGAAGATCATCGTACCACGATGGAACGTGGCTCTCGCCCGATGGGCAAATATCAACTCGCGACGTGCTAGGGCAAGGAGGCCTTAGGCGATGCAGAAAACTATCGATTGTGTTCGTGGAATTAGTCTACGCGAAGTACTTCCTTCCGGCCAAATTTTTGGGGCTGCGGACATCCGGATTACCTCGTGTTGTTGTGACTCGCGGCGGTGCAAAGAGGGTGACTTGTTTGTCGCCTTGCTGGGCCAGGAGGAAGACGGACACGACTACGTGCAGCAGGCGATTGACCGGGGTGCGGTAGCTGTGTTGGCGGAACGGCCGCTACCTTTCAATATCCCAGCATGCATGGTCGAAGACACCCGTGAGGCTTTTGGAAAAGTCTGCCAGGCTTTGACGGGGAATCCCAGTCAGCAGCTTCATACCATTGGTATTACTGGTACCAGCGGAAAGACCACCACCAGTGTTCTGCTGACCAGTATTCTGGAAATGGCCGGACATCGTGTCGGGATGATGGGCAGTCTCGGCTATTCCGACGGGTTTGACACTCTTCCCGCGAAAAGTTCAGCACCCGTCGTTCCCGAAATGGCAAGTTGGTTGGCACGCATGCGCGCCAATGACTGTTCTCACGCAGTGATGGAGTTGTCCAGTATTGGACTGGCGACGCGTAAAACCGCCGGCATCGAGTTTGACGCGGCATGTATTACGAATGTTCGGCGAAACCGTATCGATTTTCACAACTCGGTTCTCAACTACCGGCGAGCGAAGGGGAACTTGTTAAGGCAATTGCGCCCCCATGGATTCGCGGTGTTCAACGTGGACGACCCGGCCAGCAAGTTCCTGCTGTCCCAGGTGGATAATCCTGTTCTGACGATTGGAATGAAAGGGCCCGCTGAAGTGACGGCCCAGGTTGTTGAACGCTATTCCAGTGAGCAAACTTTTCTGTTGACCGCCGGGAATGAGACAGCCCCTGTACGTACGAAGATGATTGGTGATCACCACGTCTACAATTGCCTTGCTGCTGCAGCGATTGGTTTGGTCTACGGAATTGACCTGGCAGGGATTGTACGCGGGCTGGAGGCAATTGAGTGTGTGCCGGGTCGCCTGGAACGTATCGAATGTGGCCAGCCGTTTTCTGTTTTCGTCGACAGTTCAGTCAAACCGGATTCGTTGGTAGCCGGTTTGCGGGCTTTGCGTGAAGTGACTACAGGAAGACTCATCTGTGTGCTTGGGACTGGTGGCGACAGAAATTCTGATCATCGGCCCTTGTTAGGACGTGCGACCGAACGTTTTGCGGACCTCTCTGTGCTGACAGCCGGTAATCCCGGCCCGGAAGGTCCGTTGTCAGTCATTCACGACATCCTTGATGGCTATGACCGGCCTTCGCGGGCTCTCGTCAAACCTGATCGGACCAGGGCGTTGGTTTGGGCGCTAGAGCAGGCTCGGGCGGGTGACACGGTGTTAATTGTCGGAGACAACTTGCCTTGTCAGCAAACCGGGGGAAAGAACACAATCTGTGACGATCGCGAGATCGCACGGTACTGGTTATACGAATCAGCAAAATCGCATCTGAACAATCCGTGGACCATGGCGATCGCCCGTGGTTGAGCGGTTTGTTTCAACCCACTTTTCCATTTTTTAACTGACGATTCAGTCAAACAGTCATTCGACTGCACGAGCACGGCGTCGTTAGCTTGTCAGTACGGCTTCGCTCGTCTAGATGATCGTAAGTACCGGTCGCTGCGCCATTGTATGGATGCAGTTCATGGTGTTATGAACGCTCTGAGTGTCAAAGAACTTGCAACCATCGTTGGGGGGAGGCTTCGGCTGGGAAAACTTCCACCGCTGGGTGGTGAGTACCAGCCAGTCGGTCGCGTTGCGACCAATGGCCGGCAAGTACGGACCGGTGAAATCTACTGGGGCATCAATGAAGCGGGATTTCAGGGTGCCGATTTTGCGGAAATGGCCTTCTCACTGGGAGCGTCGGGTGTTGTTGTCTCAGGTCGCCGAGTCGAACCCTGGGCGGGCAGGTTTTCGATCCAAGTCGACGACGCTGATGCCGCGCTTCGCACGTTTGGTCGGTGGGTGCGGCAACGTTTCCGGGGGAAGCTTGTCGCCATCGTCGGTTCTCGGGGCGGGGCCAACTACGGACGGACGATTAGCGGCGTCTTGCGCCAATGCTCGAAGGGCAAAGTTTGGGAGTTGAAGTGGGAGTCGGCAGAGGCGGGCTGCAGGCAGTTCCTCGACCTACCTCCCCGGGACGATTACGCCGTCGTGGAAATTCCACTGGAGAGCGTGCAGGGAGTGCGCGCATTGCTGGCCGACTGGTCACCCCACCTCGTTGTTTTTGCGGCGGGCGGGCATTTGGAGGGATTGTGCGGGGGAAAACCGGAATTCGAAGCCGCTTTTCTACGAGGGGTAACCTCCCGACCGACAGCCATCGTCACTTGCAGCCAGGCATCGTCCGCCCCATCGGAGTCCTGTTTAGCTCGCTGTCGGGTGATTGAACCTGATGGGGCGAGGTTTGCCTACTCGCTCAGGAACCTGCAAACCGTCGACAACGGTTTTCTGGTGATGATGGAGGGGACTCGTTTCTGGATTGCGGATTCACAAAAAACCAACCTGGAAGCGGTACTCGTGGCCCACACCGTTGCCCGAATGCTGGGTCACTCGCAACAGCACATTGCAGGGTCCTTTGGTCAACCGCCAGACGTCCCGTTGCGCTACACGACTCACCGGGGACGGGGAGTCCGGCTGTTGTATGTGACGCAGGAAATGTCGCTGCAATCCGTTCGGGATGCGATCGACTTGTTACGTGCTACCGAGGTTCCTGGCCGGAGAATCGTCGTGTGTGGAGAACTACCTTTGCAATTGTCAGAAAGAGAGAGTTGGCATCGACACGTCGGGGAAGAAATTGTATTGGGTTGTGACACAGATCATTTGATTGCCTGTGGCCAGTCCTCGCGACAAGTCGTCGTGGGAGCCCGGGAAGCGGGGATGGCGCTGACACGCTCCGTGACCTGCCGGCATCCAGACGAAGCACTGGCGATGTTGGACACATCTCTAGAGCCCGGAGATGCGTTACTCATACTGGACTCGGAACAAAGGCAACTTCAACGACTGCTGGAAAAAATCGCCGAACAACCACTTGCCATGTCATTCTAAACAGCCACTAGCGGAAATCCGGATGTAGAGAAGCGGTCAATGGAGGAAAACACAAGCGTTTCGGGAGTACAAATAAAACAAAGTGAGCTTTGTCGTTCGTGTTCGGTTTGCGGGAACAGAGCACGGCCCTCCCTCCTGGGTAGAAGCTTTAGCTTGTTGGGACAGCGGTATCTGGGTCAACCGCTCCAGCAGTAGCTTCGCGGCAAAGCTTAAGACTGGGCGTCGGGACAGCCTTGTGGCTGTTCCGACGTTCCAGGGAACAGCCGGGGGTCGAGAAAATAGGGCGTGCGTGGCCGTCTGGGCGCCGCTCGTCTGAAAGGGCGTTAACGTCAACCGATTGGGGACGGTTTAGGCAGACCATTGCGGTTTGTAAAAAAGGTTCCGGGTAACAATCTTTAACGTTCCGCAGGGTTTTGAGGAGCTGAACGCTCTAATAATCCATCAAACTCTCCCTTGAATGTTGAGTTGCTTGCCGATCAACCGATGTCAACACCACCGTGAGGGCGTCGAGGGGACCCGTTGCCAGGACAGTTCGTGGGGAAGGAATTCGGATTGTGTTCAGAGTACTGCTAACGATTGCTTCGGCAACTCTGGTTTTCGTGCTTCTGCGATCTGCAGTCGACTTGCCGGCCAGAGCACAAACATCCCGCTTTGAGGGCGAAGTTCCTCGCTGGAGACTGGAAGCACCTCACATAACCTCTGCCGGGACTCAGGCCAACTTTCCGCACCTGGGGGCGTTGAGTGAAATGAACGGGAACAAGCGGGCACGATGAGTCTTCAACGTGACCGGCAGAAAGCAGTCTGCAAGACGGTGTGTGGATCAGTTGTCACCTGAGAGCGTCCCCGTACAAAATGAGCTGTGGTCCCGGAAGTTTCCAGCGACTACCCGGACTTTTTATTGTGGAGAGCCTCGCCTCACCGGGCAAGCGGGAACGGCGCGGGGCGGATGAGCAGGGCATTTATTTAGACTTCCCGGTACTGCATTGCGACCGAAGTTTGTCCGTCGCCTTTTGTCGGGCAGTTCCCGCCGGTTCCCAGACCGCGAAGACTCGTTCAGGTGTTTGCCATGTGATTTGCAACACTGGTTGGACCTGTCGCCGCAGTTCGGGTATCCTACGTCCCCGGGGAGAACCTTGCCGGACAACACGGGCCTTGTGTGAGTGGTTAGCCAACTCAGTCCGCCGTGCCGGGGTGTTCAAACCGAACTTGAGTGAAACACGCCGCGGACGAGCCAAGTGAAGGATCCGGTTGCGTTGGAGTGATCAGGGGATGAAGTTCGCACTGTTAGGAATCGATGCCGATTCGTTGAGACTGGCGGAGACCGTTCAGTCCGATGCCGATCACGAACTGATCGCAGTCTACGATGCCCATTCAAAATCCGGCAACACCCCCTTGGATGCGGTTCGCTTACCTCCTTCACAATCCTGGGAATCAATACTCGGTTCTCTCTCCTGTGATGCTGTTATCGTATCTCAGATGCCAGGTCAGGATCCGGATTTGCGAGCCGACCAGTTACGCAAGCTTGTGCAGTTGGACGTTCCTTTGCTCGTCGTCCAGCCTGCTTGTGAAGCAATCATTGGTTACGAATTAGAAATGATCCGGGCGGATAACCGCTGCGTGGTGTATCCGTTTGTGCCGGGTGCTCAGCATCCGGCGATCAAAAAAATGCGAGCGATCCTGCAAGAGCAATCTGGTGATGAAAATCCTCCCGCGGAGCAACTCGTCTTTGAAAGACCCCTGGCATCACGGAAAAGAGACGAAGTATTACGTCGGTTCATGCGTGACGTACATCTGATGCGCAAGGTAATGGGTAAAGTTCAACAGATCGCCGCCATGGGAGCAGGCGAAGATGATCTCGTGTACACCAGTCTGAATGTACAGCTGCGGTTTCAAAATGGTGTCTTGGCGCACTGGGCGCTTAAACCGGAATTGGAAAATTTGGAAGCGAGGCTGACAGCAATCGGATCTTCAAAAACGGTCGAGTTGTCGATGGGGACCAACGAGGCAAATTGGTCGCTTCGTCTGGATCAGGGGAATGCCGGTGAATCTTTCACTTTTCCAGCCTTCGATTCATATCAAGATGGGCTTTGCGAATTCGTTTCAGCTGTCGAGAGAAATACCTTCGAGGTTGGGTGGAACGCATCCTGTAGGGACATTGAAATCTCCGAAACAATTCGAGATGCTTTGCGCCGACGCCGCACCATCGATCTTTACGAAGAAGAACACTCTGAAGAAGCCACATTTAAGGGTCTGATGGCTTTGGGGGGATGTGGACTGTTGTCTTTCGGCGTCATTCTGCTGTTGATCGCCGGGGTGGTTGAGGGTTTGAAGCTTCCTCTGCGCAACAATGCTCTGTGGCAGCGTTGGCCCCTTTTCCTGCTCGTCTTGGTGCTCGTTTTTTTGCTGTTGCAACTGTTACAACTTGTGTTCCAAAGGGAATCGGTTTCAGATTCATCGCAGGTTGTTTTGAGGAAGTAGGCAGAATTTTCCAATTGCAGGAAAGAAACAGTTGTGTCCTGTCGATGGAGCCCTCTGAAGGTGGACGGGAAAATGAAAGACAACAAAAATTGCCGTGGGAAGTGCGGTTTCGCAGAAAAAGTTTCTCTTTTTAGCCGCTGATGCTGTCAATCAGGATCCTGCTAGCACTGTGTTTGTTACGGATGTGTCATTGCCCGGGCGCAAATTGTGGGGGATCAAAGGACGTAAATTTCTGATGTCGTGGAATGCATGCAAGACGCGATTTCCTAAACCATGGATTGTTTTTTGGAGCGTGATCTGGCTGTCAGGTATGTCGGGATGCTGTTACCACGGTGGCCTCCCTCGGCATTCTTTGGTGTCGTCGGTTCCGCACTCTTTGACGACGGAAACGAGCCCCTTTCGCCGCGATGGCCAATCTTTCCGTACAAAAGGATGCCCGGCTGGGCAACTGGTTGCTGGAAGAAGCCACCGGGGGAGTTCCAGGTTAACCGGTGTGACACCCGTTCCGGTCCCTGCTCATTCGGCCGTTGAGCAGTCTTCTCTGGAATTTGCAGCGGCCCACGGCCATCAGGTGATACCGGAAGCAGAGGATCACTCGGTTTTGTCCAGCGATCCGGCCGGCCGTGAACAGGTCTCTCTCCTGGCCGTTCCAGCGGAGTGCAAACAGCCCGGGAAGCCATTGAGTGGTTCTGCCGGTGGCGGTGATAGCACGAATTCTCCTGGAGAAGAGATCGACGTCTTTGGCGATTCCACAGTCAAGTTCCGGCTTCATCCGATGGAGGCAGCAGGCGAAAACTTAACGTCGGCGTCAGTACCCGGGACGACGTCGATCAGTAACCGTCCGGCTTCGATTGCCGTTTTTTCAGCACAGGAAGCACTCAGGGACTGGAGTCCGCATGCCTCGCACTCTCAGCAGAGGTTTTGAACGGTTTCTTAGCTAGCTCTCCCTGTTTCTTTCCGGGAATTGGGCCGTTTCTGCTTGTTCGTCTCTGACAACAAGGGCTCAGGCAGCAGAACAGGTGTTTCGTACGCCTAGCGCGTCCTTTGCTTCGGTATCTGGACTGAGTGTTGTCAAAATAGAGAGGCTATGCGGGCCGACGCCACATGGTTCAACGGGCAATTGCGGCACGACCGATCTATGTTTCGGACTAACGCTTTGGCACGTCACAAGCGAACAAACCAACATTCCCGCAGGCGTTTGTCGCGCCCTTCCTTCAAAATACCGGCTCAGACGACCCAACGATGCTTGACCTATGCCCCCGGCACATGGTGCGTTCACTCACTGTGCTTAGATTGTTCCTCTGCGGTTACTTCGCGGTGATTCTCTGGAGTGATTTGTGTGAGGCTTCAGTCCGACACGAGTCGGCGACCGTTCGAGCAGTGAAGGCGGCCCGCCCTTCCGTGGTCAACATACACGGTCATAAAACCGTGCGACAATCTCGCGAGCGAGGAGTTGAGGAAGAACCTCGTCGCGTTAACGGGATGGGGACCGGGGTCATCATTGACGAGCGCGGATACATCGTCACCAATCATCACGTGGTCGAAGGGGTTCATCAGATTCGAGTCACGTTGGCCAGCGGGCGTATCACGACCGCCCGTCTAATCGCTCATGATCTGGAGACAGATCTGGCAGTGATAAAGATACGCTCTGACACAGACCTGCCAACGATCAATATAGGTACCTCGAGCGACTTACTTCCCGGCGAAACCGTGATTGCCGTGGGAAATGCCTACGGGTATGAGCATACCGTCACTCAAGGGATTGTCAGTGCCTTGCACCGGTCGGTACAAGTCAGTGATTCGCAG
Organism: Planctomycetaceae bacterium; assembly: GCA_002726515.1. Taxonomy (GTDB): domain Bacteria; phylum Planctomycetota; class Planctomycetia; order Pirellulales; family Pirellulaceae. The sequence continues at coordinate 38,795 of PBTE01000087.1, forward strand.
GTCTATGACGACTTGATCCAGACGGATGCCAGTATTAATCCTGGCAACTCAGGAGGCCCACTTCTCAACGTAGACGGTGAAATGATTGGCATCAACGTGGCCGTGCGTGTCGGTGCACAGGGGATCGGATTTGCATTGCCGGTTGACCAGGTCATGGTGGTGACCAGCGGTTTGATGTCCATCGCCAACCTGGAAAATCACTGGCATGGGCTGACTGGTAAAGTTCAAGCCGGGAATACAGTCAAGAAATTCGAGGTAGACTCCGTAGCCAATAATAGTCCCGGTCAAAAGGCAGGTATCCTGACGGGTGACGTGATAACAGAAGTCGCGGGAATTCCCATTGAGCGTGCGCTGGACCTGGAACGTTCTTTACTTGGTCGCAGTCCGAAAGAGCATATCAAAGTCAAGATTATTCGCAACAAGAAGCCGTTGACTTTGCAATTCGCCCTGTCTCAACATTCGTCCAAACGCGAACCGGTAACCAACGATCGTGCCTGGCAACTTCTTGGCATGAGACTCATGAGGGTCTCTGAGGCGAAGGTGCAACGGACCAACCCCCGTTACCGGGGGGGCCTGAAAGTAGTGTCGGTGCGACCGTCAAGCCACGCGGCCCAGCAGGGCATCCGGCGGGGGGATGTCCTTGTAGGGATGCACATCTGGGAAACCATTTCCCTGGAGAACGTTTCCTACATCATCAATCGAAAAGATTTGAAAGACCTGCAGCCGCTGAAATTCTACGTGCTTCGCGACGATGAAACGCTGTACGGCCACCTGCCGGTCTCCCCGCGTTGACAGGAACGGTCAAACGGCGAATCGCTTCAACTCCCGCCGGTCTTTCGTGAGCGTTCGCTGAGAAGCCACAGAGGAATTCCCGCGAGAACGGGCACCAGGCACAATACGGCAAGCCTCCCTGCATACTGACAGCTGGCCCACAACATATAGGCCGAAGTGCCACAGAAGCAGGCAGGAACGATGGGGTAGAGCGGGACTCGAAACGGGCGTTTGCGATCTGGTTGCTTGAATCTCAACCAGAACAGCGATGTGCCTGTCAGCAGAAAGAACAGCCAGAAGCAAGGTGCGGTCGCGGACAACAGCAACTCGAATCCACCATTAAATTTTTCCCAGGGCAACGGCTTTAGCAGAATTTGCACCAGCAGCCGATCGATGGCGGCACGGCCCGTTTCCGTTCCCACGACCAGGATCATCAGAATGCTGATCAGGCCCTGAATCCCCAGGGAGAGGACCGGGGTGCGGAATCGCTTTCCGCGTCGCGCCAGCAACCCCATCAGGGGGTGGTCCTGGCCGCAGGTGGCGTAGATCCTGGCCCCTGCGAGCACCATGCCGTTGACGGCACCCAGTGTCGAGATCATGGCCAGGAGACAGACGAGTCTTGCGCCGATCGGTCCCCAGGCCAGTTCCAGTGCATCCGAGGCGGGGGTGGATGAACCTCGCAAGGCTTCGATACCCAGGATCCGGAGGTACCCGAGGTTAACCAAAACATAAAGCAGGGTTACCAACAGGATGCCGCCGATCAGAGCCTTGGGCAGATTGCGCTGCGGGTCGCGCACCTCGGAAGTCACAAAAGCTGCATCATTCCACCCTCCGAAGGCATATAAAACCAGAATCATCGCAAATCCGAAGTTTGAAGATTCAACACTCCTGGCTTGCCCGTCCGGCTGGTTGCCAGCCAGCGGGGAAAAGAACGCGGTGAACAGGATAAAGGACAGCCCGAGAACCTTGGCCACCGTCAGAATGTTTTGAGTCAGCTTGCCCTGGTAGACTCCAGCAACATTAATCGCTGACAGACTGGCAACGGCTCCAACAGCAAGAAACGGCGACCAGCCCGGGTCCAGTCGGAACAGTTCCGCGCTGTAATCCCCAAAGACATAAGCGACGGCCGCGATGCTGCCGGTCAGAATGGCTACCAGTTGACTCCATCCAAACAAGAACCCCAACCAGCGACCAAACGCCTGCGTCAGGTAAACGTAACCGCCTCCCGAACGAGGATACGTTGCGGCAAGTTCTGCGAAACAGAGGGCCCCCGCCAGGGATAGCAGTCCGCCTAACAGCCAGGCACCCAGCCCCTGCCACGCATGCTGCACATTGCTGAATACCAGGGAAGGTACTTTGTAGATCGAGGCGCCGACAACGATGCCCACGATGATACTGATAGCATCTCCCAGTCCGAGTCGTGGACCATTTGTGGAAGTTGCGTTGTCCGGTGATTGATTCATCACGTCATCGCCCAAGTTTCAACGCCGGCAGACTCGCTAGCAAGCTTGCCCGACTTTGGCAACTTGCGAAGCCTTCCGGGTGTGGTGGTTGGCTGCTGAAAAGATAATGATTACCTCCGACTTTGTCAGAGAGGGTAACTGAGACTTGCCTCGCGAATAGATTTTGGTGCCCTGCCCGGGGTAACCGAAAACCAGAAGAGTGTCCCTCTTTCGAGTCGGGGCTCTCGCCAGGTGGCCGCCTGTCAACGCTAGCTCTCATCGATGTTTCTTCGAGTGTAAACCTCATCGATGTTGCTTCGTGTGTAAACTGGGTTGTATGATACCTGATTTGTAATGGTACGTTATCATCAGGCATCGTCGAGTCTGGAGGAACAGGGATGTTCCCACGCCGAACCAAGCCGCTAATACTTGCCGCTGCACTTCTTTTTAGTTCCGGGCCGCATGCTGCTGCGGGGCCCGCTGAAGATCAATTTGCCGTTGCAGCAGGCCACTATGAGCAGTCTCGTTGGCGTTTGGCGGGTGAAGAGTTCCAGACCTTCCTTGACAAGCATGCAGACCACGAGTTGGCAGGTCAAGCCGTTTTCTTTCGATCAGAGTCGCTCGTGCAGTTAGGGGATCTTGAGAAAGCGGCGGAGGGTTTTCGTCGCTACCTGGAGAGGCGCACCGCTCCGTCGATGGCTCACGTGGCCCGTTTTCGACTGGGCGAGACAGCTTACTTGCGACACGATGGCGACGTCGCCCGGCAGGCCTTGGAGGATTTCCATCGTCAGCATCCGAACGATTCACGCAACGAGTTTGCCCTGGTTTATCTAGGGGAGCTAGCCCTGGAAAAAGGTGACGCCCTGGCTGCAGGCCAGTGGTTTTCCAAAGCACTTTCGAAATATCCGAAAAGCGAACTGGCAGGAGACTGTCATTTTGGTGTGGCACGTGTAGCGCTGGAGATGCATGATTTTGGAAAAGCTGATTCACACTTCCGTATTCTGAGCGGACAACCAAACCACCCAATGGCAGACGATGCCCAGCTTCAAAGGGGGTTGCTCGAATTCAAACGCAAACGCTATCAACGCGCGGCAGGTCATCTTCGCGCATTTGAGACCAACTGGAAACAAAGCGACGTGCGTACAACGGCTCTTCACTGGCTGGGATTATCCTACCGTGCCCAGCACAAGTGGTCACAAGCTGCCGAAGCGCTCTCGGCAGCCGTTTCCAATGACCCTGGGAACACTGCTGCGGCAGAGATTCATTTCTTCGCGGCTCAAGCTTATCAGAAAAATTCACAAACTGCAGCGGCCCTGGCGCATTATGATGCGATCCTTCGAAATTGGACTCGGGATCCCCTGGCAGACGATAGTCTGCTGGCCAAGCTGGAAATAGCATTCGAAGCCGGGCGTTACGCAGAAACTGAAGAATCAGCTGAGCGGCTCGAACAGGATTTTCCCCACAGCGAACTGCTGGGTCGCGCCCGGCAGATCCATGCTCGCGCGCTTTTGAAACAAAAGAAATACCTTGCTGCCCAGCAATTGTTCGCTCGTCAGCTTGAAACGACAGGGAGTCTGTCCGATGGCGATTCCTGGTACCTCTATGCTCTGGCCCACTTGGGGTTGCATCAGTACGAGGAAGCTGTCGAGTCACTGCACAAAATCGAAATCCATAAGCAGGACCCTGTGCTGCAAGGCGGTATCCACGTGGCGCTAGCCACGGCGCAAATGGGCCTGGAGCAGTTCGAGGAAGCGATCTCGCCTTTACTGGCCTATCTTGATTCGTTTCCCGGGGGCCAAGACGTGGCCAAATGCCGTTGTGACCTGGCAATCTGCTATTCACAGACAGGGCAACTGGAAGCAGCTGCTCAGACGTACCAGCAGTACCTGCGGCAACACCCGGACCATGCGCTCCTGATGCCTCTGACCCACTTTCTTGCGGAAGCCGCATACGCGCAAGGAGACACCGTCTTTGCAAACACGTTGTTTGCCCAATTGGCGAAAGACGGAAATCCTTCGGAGTACGTCGAAAAAGGGCTCTCCGGACTTGCGTGGGGGCAATTGCAAAACGGCGAGGCAGGGGATGCCGCTAAAAAATTCGAGCAAATCTTTGAAAGTAATCCGCGTGGTCCTCTGGCGGCCGGGTCCGTTCTGACACGAGCCAAAGTCCTGGAGAGCGAAGGAGATTTTGACGCCGCATTGGCCGCTTACCAGCTGGTGATTGACCGTTACGAGACGGCCGAGCAGTTTCCGCAGGCGTTGTTCAGCGCAGCACGCCTGCACGACCAACTCGGGAATGATCAGAAGGCCCATGAACTACTGCTCATTTTGGAGAAACGGTGTCCGGACTACGACCGCTCGGACGTGGCACTGTACACACATGCCTGGGTGTTATCGGACCTTCAGCGAGAGGAGGAGTCGATCGCACTCTTTGAGCGTCTGCACGAGGGTTATCCGGAAAGTGAGTGCTGGTCCGACACAACCTTTCGGCTCGCCGAACAGGCGAGTGAGGCCAAACAGTATGACCGGGCCTACGAGTTATGCACCGAAATGATCGAGCACGGGTGTGACTCGACGCTCTTGGGACATGCCCTTTATTTGCAAGGTCGAGTGCGGGCACTTAGTCATCGCTGGTCGGAGGTCGAACCACCCCTGGCACGCATGGTGCGCGAATTGCCGGACCATGTTTTGACGTTGCACGCCAGGTATTGGATTGCCGAGGCCTTCTACCGGCAGGGCGACTATTCGCAGTCAGCAGATCACTTTGCGACACTTGTGTCTTGGACGGAAAGTCAGCGGGAACCGTGGATGGGGATTATCCCTTTGCGCCAGGCCCAGATGCTGGCCCAGCAGAAGCAGTGGGATCAGGTCTACGAAATTGCGTCAATGATCAGCACCCGGTTCCCCGAATTCCGTCAGCAGTACGAAGTGAACTATTTATTAGGCAGATGCCTGGCGGCCCAGGGAAGGTTTTCCGAGGCGCGCCGGTCCTACCAGTTGGTCGTGGACTCAACTGCAGGGATCCAAACGGAGACCGCCGCGATGGCCCAGTGGATGATCGGCGAGTCGTTTTTCCATCAGAAACAGTATCAGGAAGCGATCAGGTCCTTTTTACGCGTCGACATACTGTACCCCTACCCTCAATGGAAAGCCTATGCATTGTTGCAGGCGGGGAAGTGTTACGAGAAGTTGGGCAACTGGAGAGACGCTATTGAACTGTACGCACGGATTCTCAAGGAGTATCCCCAGACGACGGTCACGGAAGAAGCGTCTCAGCGACTGCGTATGACCAGCCTTGGTGGCAAACAAAAAACTGCCGGACGGAGAAGTTCCACACGTTAAAGAACGCCTATCGTGTTCAAGGAAAGAAGAATGTTCAACCTGCTGCAGCCAACACCATTGTTTTTCCGGATTCTCGTAGTCGCCTTGGCAATTGCAACCGTGCCGATCTTTGCTGATTTGACACTGGCGCAGTCGTCACCGGAGTTTGGCGCGTCGCTATCGGCCGGGGAGGACCAGGTCGCTCCCATGGCGAAGGAGAATCCGATTCCAACGAAAAATTTACTGCAGGTTTTACACGAAGGCGGTCCACTGCTGATCCCGATTGGCGTCTGTTCCTTCATTCTGCTTGTTTTTGTATTTGAGCGCGCGGTGAGTTTGCGACACGGGCGCGTTATCCCCCGCCCGTTTGTGCGGAGATTTCTGGAACAGTTGCGCGAGGAAAAACTAACCCCGGAGGAAGCGCTCATTCGATGTGAGGAAAGTCGCAGTCCGGTGGCCGAAGTGTTTGAAGCCGCTGTTCGAAAATGGGGACGTTCCTCGGTCGAGGTTGAACAGGCGATTATCGACGCGGGAGAAAGGGTTTCCAATGGCCTGCGACGATACCTGCGATTGTTAAACGGTATTTCTACCATCTCCCCCCTGTTAGGCCTGCTGGGCACGGTTGTTGGCATGATCCAGGCCTTCAACTCCATTGCCACGGCCGACGCGATGGGGCGTCCCGAATTGTTGGCAGCCGGGATCAGTCAAGCGCTATTGACGACTGCGGCTGGACTG
>PBTE01000088.1 GCA_002726515.1 Planctomycetaceae bacterium
GACGAAACCGTGTTCATTTCGGAAATTCAACTGGGTGTTCAGTTTTGTCAACCACTTTGCTGCAGCCCCGCTCTTTTCTTCTTCCGAGTTGCCGTGGAGTATCAGCTGTGGAGAACTGGGGACGTGTTCGCCGAGTCTAATTCTTTCGCGTCATTGGCGGGCGGTCCACCGTTGTTTGGTGGTCAGGTCGATGCAACTTCCAAAGCACACGACGGTGGTTTGGATATGTTCGGCCTTGTCATTGGGACCGGAATTACCTTCTAGGCATCTCCTTTGATGGCCACACGAAAGTTGACCATTCCTTGGGAGGTCCGAAGCCACACTCGAGGGCAGGGTTAGAGCAGGGAAAATCTGGTTGTGTGGGGTAGTCGAGGACGCTCCCTGTTGGCGCCCAACGAGCGATCACTTAATTTCTGGCTACCTGATTTCCGCTCACGCGCCGGATGAGGTGTCTTGCTTCCAGGACACTGACCGTCGACAAGACACGGTGAACAGGCAAGCCACTTTCCACGGCGACCTGGTCAATCATCGTCGGTTCGGACTGAATGGCCGTCAGCACCTGGACTTCCTGTTCATTTAATTGAAGTTCACCCGGGCGTCGGATTTCACGACCTTCCCGGGTCGTCGTGGGAGCCACCAGAGGGCCTAATTCCTCCAGCACGTCTTCTGGTGACTCGACGAGTTTTGCTCCGTCGCGTAACAATTGGTGACAGCCCCGTGAACTTCGATTGTCAACGCGGCCAGGAATTGCGAAAACTTCTCGGTTTTGATCCACGGCATGCGAAGCAGTGATCAAAGCTCCTGAACGATTAGCAGCTTCTACGACAACGACCCCCAAACTCAGTCCCGAGATAACGCGGTTTCGTCGGGGGAAAACGCCTTTTCTGGGTTTAGCCAGGGGAGCGCTTTCACTCACGACAGCGCCCTGGGAAGAGATGTCCCCCGCCAGTTCCTCGTGTTCCGGAGGATAGACACTGAGAACGCCGCTTCCCGTCACGGCAATTGTCCGACCACCCGCCTCGAGTGCTCCGCGGTGAGCGGCGGCATCAATTCCGCGAGCCAAACCGCTGACAATCGTCACCCCGGTTCGAGCCAGTCCTGCAGCAAGTTGACGAGCCTGGGCGAGGCCGTAGTTTGTTGCGTGACGTGTTCCCACGATTGCAATCGCCAGGTCATCTTGAGACTTCAGTTTGCCGCGTACGAACAAGACGCCTGGTGGATCAAAAATCTCCTTGAGGTTGCGAGGATAAGACTCCGATTCGTTGTGTAGAATTTCCACCCGGTTTCGTATGCAGAAGTCCCACTGCTGCCGGGGATCGATCTCGCGACGGCCTTTCTCGATGTCTCGAAGCAATTGGGGACCAATTCCGGGAACTTGTCGCAATTTGCTGGGTGCTGCCTGCAAAACGGCATCCGCCGATCCAAGAGTCTCGATCAACACTTGTTGCATGCGCGGCCCGATTCCGGGAATCAGTGCCAAGTGAAGCACCGCCAGTTCATCGTCAGTCACTTCCGTTTCGTTGCTCGGTAGGTCGGTGTTTGGTGATTTCATTCTTGCCTTAGCAGAGCCGCCCTGGCGTCACTGGAATCTACCTCGTCCACGAGTTCTACGTGCCCCAGGCGCGTGGGGAGTACAAATCGCAGGCGACCGTACTCGGATTTTTTGTCTCGCTGCATTGCCTCCAATAACTGGTCATGCGCGACGTCTGGTACGTCGATCGGCAACTGAAGGTCAACCAGCAGGTTCTGCAAACGTTTTGTGAAGTCTGCTTCCACCCGACGCATTTTTTGGGCCAATCGCGCGGCACAGAGCATGCCAATGGAGACTGCTTCACCGTGCAAAAGTTGGTCGTAACCTGTAACGGTTTCGATTGCATGACAAAAAGTATGGCCAAAATTTAAAACGGCTCGCTGGCCGGTTGTCTCCCGCTCATCGACCTGGACGACCTCTGCCTTCAACTGGCAACTGCGAGAAATTACGTGCCGGAGCACTTCTGCTTGGCGTTCGCGTAGGGCCTGGACGGAGTTTTCCAGATAGTTGAAGAATTCCTCGTCCAGGATCACACCGTACTTGACGACCTCCGCCAGTCCCGCCCGATATTCTCGATCGGGAAGCGTTGTCAGGACGTCGGTGTCAATCAACACGCCCTGCGGTTGCCAAAAGGCACCCACCATATTTTTACTGTTTGGTAAGTTGATACCTACCTTGCCCCCGACACTACTGTCGACCTGGGAAAGCAACGTGGTGGGAACTTGGAAACAAGCAATTCCCCGGGCATAGGTGGCTGCGACAAAGCCGGCCAAATCTCCGACCACTCCTCCGCCGACGGCCACAATGACCGACTTCCGATCGGCATGGAGCGCCAATAATTGTTCCCAGAGAGATTCTGCAGTAGCTATGGATTTGCTCGGTTCACCCGCGTCCACCACGAGAATGTCGACGCTCGCACCACTTTCGGCCAGGTGGTCCGCGACACCGTCCGCGTGTGGTAAGTCGACATTGTTGTCGGTAACAATGATCGCTTGGTGCGCAGTGACCCTCGATTGTACGAAATTTCCAATTTGTACCAGATTGCCCGTGCCAATTTCGATATCGTAGCTACGATGACTCAGATCGACACGAACGTTGTGGGAATGAAGAGACAAATGGCCGGCCTTCAAAGCTTAGGTAGCTGGCTTCCGCCGCCCGCGGTCGCGACCCGGCGGAAGAAAAAAAACTCTCAACATAATTTTCGCAACTTCTTTCCACGTGTCCACTATGGATCCCGGAAAAGAACCGTGGAAATCAGGCTCGTTCGAGTGTTGTGCAGAGAACGGGCACGGGACCGTTGCTTGAGGTTTTACTTTGGGGAAACACGGGAGGATGGTCGGTCGGATCAGGTTTGGTGCGGAATTCGCGGAGTCTCAAAGATTGCAATTTATCAGGTCAGTACCTACAATTTTTTAACCAGTTGGTAGTGACGAAAATGCCTCTTGCGCGGAATATCTCCCGATTCCGGTCGTTGAGCCACACTAAAAAGGTGGGCTTTCCGGTACCTGGCTTCGTATTGTTCCGTTGCAGAGAATATTTTCGCACCGGTGCCGCTGCTTCAGCGCTCAGCTAACATTTTTGCGAAGGGTCCAAGACTCTTGGATTCTTTGGTCCTTCCAGTGAGTTTCGGGTCATGATTCGTCCTAAAAATTTTGCGTCCGACACTCCACAGGTGGACGGTTTTGAGAAAATTTCCCAGGAAGCTCGGGTTGCCATTTCGAATGGAATCCAGCGTGGCGACGCAGTTGCCGAAATGGAAATGCTGGGGCTTTCCTTGCGTACGATCAATATTCTGGAGGATTCCAGATTTCAGATTGTAAGACTTAGTGAATTAGTCAGCCTTCAGCGAAATCAACTCCAGGAAATATCTAATTTTGGCGAACATGGATTACATGAACTGATGGACTGCCTGTCGCGGTACTATTTGTTAGATCGATTCAAGAGGAGGTTTGAGTCGAATAGCAAATGACATGTGATACGTCTGACTATTGGGCCGAAAGAGTGCGCAACACCAGTTGACTTAATTCCGGGCGACAGTTGATACGAAGAGGGGTCGTGCCGGCGATTCCCCGGCTAACGTGCATGAGGGTAGGCTCCTGGTAAAAGACACCAGATGCAAATTTTGTCCCATACCAACTGGGAACGACCACTGGGCCAATCACCGGGAATCTAATCTGGCCGCCATGTGTATGACCTGACAAGAGCAGGTCGAAATCGTAAGAATTAGCCCACGCGAACTGGTCCGGACTGTGTGACAAAAGAATTCGCAGTGGACCCGCATTCGGCTTGCGCGGCGGACAACTTTCCATGTCAGGGCACGCTACAAACCAAGGCCTTGCGTTGCCTGCCAAAATGAGTTGGCTGCCCTTGAAGTTGACTTCCATCCAGTGACCGGTCAAGGAGACCAGTCCCAATTGCTGTAATTGATCATCCAACTGCAGCACATGTTCGTTTTGCATACGTCTTTCGTGATTACCAAAAATGTAATAGACGCCGTATTGTGCGCGCAGTTTTCCCAATGTTTCCGGCAGCCACGAGATGCATTTGGGGTGGTCCACCAGATCTCCGGTGATCATCACCAGATCCGACTGGAATTGATTGGCGCGGTGAATTATTTCTTCATAAAACTTCCGTGACAACTGACCCGTCAGATGTAGGTCCGAGAAGTGTGTAATGCTGAGTCCATCCAGTTCCTCTGGAAGTCGAGGCAGGCGAAGTATTTTTACATTGGTTGTCAACTCATAGATTTGATTTCCTGGAATTCGGGACAGCAGAATAGCTTTTCTGCTTTCTGCGGGTTTTTGTTTTAGGTAGTGGGCGATATTGACAATTTCGGTGTGATTGGATTCCAGCAGCAGCGGGTTCGCTGTCCACAGTTGTCGCCCTAACCACAATGCGATTGTGCGCACAGCGGAGATCCAACAGAGGCCGAGATAAATCTGGGGTAGTGAGAAGCTGAACAACACGCGATTTTGGAACCCCCAACCTGCATCACGCACAGAATTTTGGAGAAACAAAAGAGGAGCCAAAAAAGTGATCGTATAGATGACGGCCCTTGCGACTTTTACCCAGTAGCGAGGCAAGGCGGTAGCATGTAAGCGATTGGATGCTGCGGTCCAAAGTGCTAGGTGGCCGAGCAGGGCTATGATTCCCAGTAGCAAGTTAACAATAAACATGGAGAGAAAACGGAGATGGGTTGAGCAGAAAGGACTTTGACAACCGTTGGCGCTGTTTCAGCTTACGTGGCAACGAGGGTCGAAGCTTCGCATTCACCGAACGGTGATCCCGACCGCAACTGGAACGGGTGTCGGAATTGACTGAAATTTGCCTAGGGCCGTTTTTGAGTGTTTGCACCATTGCGGCAGACGAAGTGGATCCTTCACATCCGCTTCGTGTCCTCCAGGCAGTAGCCCGAAACGATCAGGTTTGCGACAAGGGGGTCGTGCTTTTCAGCCTGTTTTCGACAGTTTCCAATAGCGCGTCCAAGCGGAACGGCTTAAACAAAACTGCGTTTGTGCTCAGCCCTGCCTGATGTGCTTTGACCACGGAGTGTTCCGGATCGTACCCGAATCCGCTCATCAGGATCAACGGCACATGCTCGAGAAGTTTTTTCAGCTCTAGGTACAGCTCGTGACCCGACATGTCTGACAGGCGGACATCAGCCAAGATAACATCGTAAGCTTCTTCGTTGGCAGTGTGACGTACCATGTGAATTGCTTCGTCTCCGGTGTGGGCGGTTTCAACAACACAGCCATGCTTTTCCAGCAGACCGTGTGCTGCATCACGGACGACATCATCACCGTCAGCTACCAGGACCCGACAATTTTTTAACAGAGGATGCTTTGGCAACTGTAGAGAGGCAGGTACTGCCTCGGCCGGTGTCATTTGCTGCCCCACTTTTTGGATCGTCTGCTTGACTTCACGGGCGCTTTTTAAGATTTCTTGCAGCATTTCGCGCAATTCGTGTTCATAGCCGATGAATTTTTCCATGACATTGACAGCATTGTTCAGGATGATGTCCACCGGTTTGGCGACCGCGCTGTGAATTGCTTCGACATTTTCCTGGACAGCGTTGGCCTTTTGTGCCACGAGCAACTCGAGAGTGTTGAGCGCCACAGCCACGTCTCGAGAAAAGAGTTCCAGGAATTGCAAGTCACTTTCCGAAAACGCTCGGGCTTCGGGACTTTCGACATTGAAAGTTCCAATCACCAGGTCATGAAAAATGAGTGGTACCGTTAAAGAACTTCTTGCACCTTTGAGGCCTTCCAAGTAAAGAGGGTCTTCGGCGGTATCTTCACACAGGTAGCTCTTCCCCGTGGCGGCTACGAAACCGGTCACTCCGTTTGCCTGGGGCTTCGCTTGGAGTTTCCGATTTACTGCTTCCCCGTCCAGGCCGATTGACAACAACGATTCGAGTTTATTGGTCTTTTCGTCCAACAAGCGAATTTCGGCGACGTTGAAGTTTAAAAGATCTTTCGTGTAGTGGAGTATATTGGACTTCAACAGTTCGACACGTTCGTCGATCTCCATGTCGAAAACTTCTTTGGCAGTAAGGTCAGCCAGTTCGATGCCTGCCTTGTGGATCGCTTCCAGTTTTTGTCTTTGTAACACGTCGGCTGTGACGTCTCGAATGGTGACAATCAGGTGGCGAAAGGAAAATTGTCCTTCCATCAACGGTGCCGCATGCACATGAAGGTAAAGATTATCGCTGGTTCGAAGGGTCGAACTGCTATCTTTCCTGCTCGCCAGAGCGGTATGGAAAGGACAAAAATCCGGACCAAGGATTTCAGGACTTCCGAGGGCGGAATAAAAATTGGCGGCAGCGGCATTCTCGATCACGGTCCATTGTTTCAGCCGTTTGTTTCCCCAGATGATGATGTTGTCTTCGTCGAGCAAAGCGACGCCATCAGGCATGCCTTCCAGCACGCAATCGTGCTGCAGCAGTTCGACCAGACGTTGAATTCCGTCCAGATGGTCCGAAGAGATGTAGAGTCCAACGTAACCGCCTTCTTGAAAGCGGCAGAGTGCCTCATTTGCACACGATTGGCGGACGATGTCGAAAGACTCGTATATCATCTCGGGAAGGCAGTCTTGCTGGTCTTCCGAATCACTTAAACAAAGAAGTCTTGGTTTCTCAGACAAACCTTCAGGTCCTCCTACCAGGACGCAATGAAAGAGCACTGAATTTTACGAGGCCTAATAACCGCAAACAAGCGCAGCAGTCGATGATTTCGATTTATTTTAGATCGGTTCGAAAATGGTCTTTCATTGACATCCCCTTGGACGTGGGCCACCTTTTCACAGTATCGATTCCGGTGGAGGCGCCTTTTCCGGCATGTCCCGTACACCTGGAAGGCTGCTCGGTTGTGTGCATTCTGCAAAACGTCATTGCGACTGGTCACTTGGGTGGATTGTCAGGTCAACGAATCCTTCCAAACGTTGGCGACCATTTGGACCCGTCGTTCCGCTTGGGATTGGGTAATGACCGACAAATCCCCGAAAATACCGATGTTTTCGGGTGATTTTCACAAGTTTGACGGACTTGTCAGAAACCGGTTAAGAGAGGTTGATCGCACGTTAAGAAGTCTTAACAGCCGTTCCGGAAAAATCACAGCGATCGGTGCGTTGTGCGTCTGCAGGCGCCTTTTCCGGCCCCTAACGGTTATAGGGATCTCCAAAACCGAGGCCAGAAAAGAACCAAGATCACGAAAATCTCCAGTCGCCCAACCATCATCAGCCAGGTAAACAGAAGTTTGCTTGGCCAACTGAAGTGCCCGTAATTCTGGGTAGCACCGACCGTACCGAGCCCCGGGCCGATGTTGTTCAGAGTTGAAGCGACCGCACTGGCACTGTCGATCAGCTTGTGCTCGACGGTATCACCCCAGGTGGCATCCGGTTCAAACGTGACGATGGCCATCCAACTGAAGATAAAACACACAAGAATCAATCCAAAATAAACCAGAATACTTTTTCGGAGACCAGGGCCTTCGATGTTTTCTCCGCCCAGACGCAGTGTGCGCACGACCGTGGGATGAAAAGCTTGTTCCACTTCCAACTTCAGGGTTTTCAAGAACAGAATGTGCCGAATGACCTTCATACCACCTCCCGTACTTCCGGCACAGCCACCGCAGAACATCAACAAGAGCAAGACCGCTCTTCCCATGTTGCTCCAGGTGTCAAAGTCACGTGTGCCGAAACCAGTGGTCGTCAGGATTGCCACAACCTGAAACAGTCCATGTCGAAAAGCCTCTGAATAGGTTTCAAAGTGTTCATAGGCCAGTCCCAGTCCCACGATCAGCAGGGTGGCCAAGAGAATGATACCCATGTAGGTTCGCCATTCAACGTTGGAGAACAGCTTTTTCGGTTTAAAACAACAGACGGCGTATAACAGGGCGAAGTTTGTTCCCGCCAGGATCATGAAGACCACAATTGTGTAGTCGATCAATGCACTATCGAAATGGCCAACACTTTTGTTGTAAGTGCTGAATCCTCCCGTAGCCATGGTGCCAAACGCATGACACAACGCATCGAACAGAGGAAGCCCTTCCACGTAGAGAAGCAGGGTCAGCAGAATTGTAAGGCCACCATAGATTGCCGCGAAGATTTGCGCGGTCTGCTGCATCCTTGTTTGCGTTCCTTCCTTGTTCGGTCCGGGCATTTCGGCTCGCATGAGCGCTTTGCCAGCCGACCCCTGGCCGAGGATGGCCACAAACAAGACGATGATTCCCAGCCCTCCCAGGAAGTGAGTACTGCTTCGCCAGAATAGAATACAGCGTGGTACGAGGCGGGGATCTTCAAGATCGGAAAGAACCGTCGCTCCAGTGGTACTGAAGCCGGACTGGGATTCAAAAAGAGCATCGATAAAAGTTGCTTTGATCCAGCGAATTTGAAATCGCGGCTGTTCAGGATCCGAGGAATGGTTTGTGTTTTTACGAATCGCCGATTCCCACATGGCGTTCGTGGACCGCAATTGCTCTAAGATTTCGGGCGACCTCTTCAACTGGGACTGTTCTATCAGTTGTTCTTCGGTCAAGCCCTGGAAACCTGCTTGTAAGAGGGCACGCAAAACAACCCCTTGGTCTCTGGTCACGGCCGGCTGTGGCTGCCAGGGTTGCAAGCCAAAAAAACGGTCATCATAAAGCAGTGGAATCGCATTGGAGTCGGATATCCGGACCGCGGGTCCTCGGTGGACCCCGCTCAGCCAGAAGGGAAGTGCTCCTAACAGGGTTGCCAGGAACCAACTCAACCCGACGATGGCCATGGCTTCTTTACGATAGAGTTGGCCTGTAGCCTGTCGCCCCCACCGAATCAGCAACAGTCCCACCAGCAAGCAGACGGAGATGCTGCATAAAATTGCCGTAAATCCGCGTCCTTCCATGGTTGCTCCGGTGGAGCCACCATCTTCAGCAGCCTGCCCGATCGACGAAAACGCCCAGGGAAGGCTGCACAGCATCGTCCCGCTGATCAAAAGGCTGATGATCCCGAGTTGCCTGGAGACAAGGCGAAGATTCATGGTGATCAGGCACCGTTGATGTCAAACAAACTGATGATGTCTTCGACGGCAGAATCGTCCACTAATGCCACGACTGTGTCTCCCGCCACCAGCCGGTCATCGGCACCAGGGACTCTCACGTAGTCTTCCTTCATGACGGCGGCGATGAGACAAGCACTGGGTAGGGGTAGATTGGCGAGAACATGTTCTGTCGCCGGCGCTCCTTGAATGACTTCGATTTCCAAAACTTCAATGGAGCCGCCCGGCAGTGAGGAACGTGAGATGACAGGACCGGAGTTGAGAAAACTCATCACCTGCCTGGCCATCACCTCGCGGGGGCTGACGGCCAAATCAATCCCCAATTTACCGACAACGTTGGCATAATCGGGCCGACCCACAATTGACATGATGCGTTTTGCCCCGATCTCTCGAGCTTCCACTCCCGCCATGATGTTGTTTTCATCGTCTCCTGTGCAGGCGACAAAAACGTCGGCGCTGCCAACACGTTCTTCTTCAAGAACCGCGCGACGCGTTGCGTCGACTTGTAACACCGTGGATCGTTTGAGATTCGCTGCAAGAAATTCACATCGTTCCTCTGAAGACTCCATGACTACCACCGCACAGCGCTCACCTTCCAGGGATCGAGCCAGGTGATAACCCGTTTCACCCCCACCTGCGATGACGACCCCGATTTTTGGTTCGGCCGTTTTGCGAAACACATCGGTGACTTCGTCGATGTCTTCGCGTTGGCCGATGAGCGTAATCCGGTCTCCGACTTGGATGGCGTCTTCGGCGCCCGCAATCCGCATTTTTCCCTCGCGGAGAATCGAGCCAATACGGATACCGGTGGAAAGCTTCAGGTTTTTAAGCGGTACGCCGACACTTGGCGTTGCCTCGTCGATCCCGACTTCCTTAACTTCTAACTCTCCTTTTGCGAAGTTTTCCATTGTGACCGACCCGGGATTTCGAATGCCACGGGCAAGTTCCATGGCCGATAATTGTTCCAGACTCAAGAGGCGATCAATGTTGAAATGTCGCTGGTAATCAAATGTGCTCATGTCCCGAAAGACGGGCGCAAACACCCGCGCCAGCGTGCGGCGTGCTCCCATGGCTTTTGACATGCTGGCCGCCACCAGATTGACTTCGTCATCGCCGGTCACCGCCAGGCAGAGGTCGATTCCCATCACACCGGCTTGAAAGAGAACGCTGGACTGCGATGCTGAACCACTGACCGCCCGGATGTCCAAGGTTTCGTTCACGCGGCGAATGTAGTCCACATCTGAGTCGACAACCGTGACACTGTGACCATGCAGGCAAAGTAAGTTTGCAATCGATGTGCCGACCGTGCCAGCCCCTAGTACAACAATTTGCATGAATAATGATGGATTGGAGGAAGTTGTTTGAAAGTCTACGGGTGTCGCAACGACGCACATGAGTCGCCCCAACTGCGCCTACAACGCGCATGTTTATAACACGGTAGAATGGGGGTTACGAGACATGGGATGCGGCTTGTCCGGCGAATCTGAATCCGAAGGTATTTTCTGTATCATCATACAACGTGTATTGCGGTGCACAGCAGTTCTCGCTTTACGTAAGGATTCACTTTTTATTCAACTGTTCATCGCCAATCACTAATTCCGGGATGACTTTTCCCCGGATAATAGTTTCCTCAATGATGCGTGGCACATCTTTGGGCTGCACGCCTCCATACCAGATCTCTTGTGGGTAAATGACGATCGTCGGTCCCAGTTCACATTGTTCCAAGCACCCTGTTTTGCTTGCCCGCACGAGGGGTTCCAATCCCCGTTGATCCAATTCCGCTTTCAAAAGACGTCGCAACTCCTCATTTCCTTGTGGGTCGCAACAGCCTCGCGTGTCGCCGGACTCCCTTCGATGACAACAAACGAAAATGTGGTGAGTAAATTTGGGCATGAAATAGCACCGTGATCACGCTCGTGCATGGATCGATGGACGTTGTTCCGATCTGTTTTCCGGTTCGCCGTGTCCTTTTGCTACACGATACAATCAGTTGTCTTTGAAAGCAGATGTTCCATCTTTTGTTGCACCTGTTTCCCGGAGGCCAACGGTTCAGTCGTCGACAAGCATCCCCAAAGTTCCCCACGGTGACTCGAACACGTCAACCTGTTCCAGGATGGTTCCATCAAAGTTGCTGCGTGTTCCGCCAGTAGTGCACGTTTTTGGGAGGGTCGATCGGGGCAACCAGATGACGTTGTCGGGAATTCGTCGACAGACGGATTTCGGTAGTTTCTCAACCAAATCACCTGTCAGTCTTGTAGTGAAGAAAGCACAAAGCCCGATGAAGTTTAATGTCATTTACTAGGCTGAGCACTTTTGCCAAACCGAAAATGTCTTCCTGAAATCTGCCAACGTTACCAGTCCTGGCGAATTGTCCGGAATGCATTCGCCCTGCCATTCATTTTCTCTCTTGAAAGCTATCGTCCAAGGAAGTTATCTTCTTGTCCTCCCGAGAAAAATGATGGCAAAAACTGATTATACAAGCCGTGTCAATCTTTGGGGAGAAGTTTCCGCTTCTACATGGTGTCATTTGCAACGGTCGGCAGTTGGCCGGGATTACAGATAATGCCATTCAAGTAGAAATAAAATGACGAAGACAATTGACATGAATCCCACAATCCAGACAGCGATCCGCCAGGCATGTTGCAAAATGGGTAACATCGACTCATGCCTGGTAGCCGCATAGACAAGACTGACGGCAACGACCAAAGGTAGTGCATACCAGAGCCGCAGGGAGAGAAAGTTTGCGAACAGGAAGGAGTCCATCATGTGGGTTGGCTTCTTATTTATAGGCCTCTTGCAGCCTGTCGTTGTCGGGAGATGGTTTTGTTTTTGCTGGATGAGGTATGACCAAGACGGGACCGCAGCCGGCATCGTAAACAGCGAGAATATTCAGCAAGCCGGCAATCATGGTGAACAGGGTGCCGACTTCAAATCTAAAATTGAAATCGTAGTGCCACGCAGCCAACTCGTCGTCGAATCGCCCGGAAGGATCTGTGCTCCGGGGGGGGGCCATGAAACCCTGTAAAATCGGCTCCTTTTTGTGGAATATTTCCATGCGAAACATTTGTAACCATGCCGGAAACACCGGGGCACCAACTCCCGCCTGGCAAATCATGGCAATTTTTCGACCCTCTGTATTTAACGATGCGTAAACAACCTTCCCACCCCCACTAGTCATCCCAAAAATAAAGAGCCCCAGAATACATGTCATGAACAGGATCGCTTTACCATGTCGGCCCTGATAAAAGTGGCCTGCACCGGGCAGTAACCAGGCAATCACGGTTGCGATCTTGGGATCCTTCAAATCGATTTCTACGGAATCAAAAGTACTCGTCGCATCTTTATCAAGCAGGCTCCGCAACTTCTTTTCAAGGCGATATTCAGTCATGGAAGTTTCTCTCAAGTGATTTTTGGCCGGCTTGGCATTCTATCAAGCTTCCGCATTCACTCCCAGGGCAAACAGTTTAATCATTGGCGATGTTTGTGAATGACTCCGGTTGACACCGTATGCAGTGAGTTGGCCCTGTCTGCAGGACGGTTGGGGCATGCGTTACTCTCCTCGCAGGTTTTCAGAAAGGACGGGATGCGAGTTGGCTGATGCACCTGGTAGAACGGTGCAGTCGTGTGACAGGTTCAGACTGCGCTGTCCGGGGTTCTTGCAGCGGTAGCGGATGTCACGTGAAACCTGCAGCAAGGTTTGGGGCAAGTGACCTGAGGCAGTCCGTTTGCGACCGCGAGAGTTTTTAGACCGTGGCTCTTGCAATGACCGTCGCAGGTGTCACCGAACGGAAGAAGTCCCGCCCGACCCTGATGCCGGAGTCGGCGGACTGGTCACGCACGTTTCACGTGTCTCGCCCACACTCCATTTTTTTAGGCCGGCTAGGCTCGGATGTCTAACTCGTGGAAAACGTTTTCAACAGTCGTCGCGTCAATGTGCGGTAGTTCCCGCCCCGCACCTGCTAACAGACACAACTTGGCGAGCTGGTTGATTCGTCTGGGGACTCCACCGCTCAATACATGCAGTGTCTGTGTCGCCTCCGCATCAAACAACATCCCCGCCCGGTTCCCGCCGACACTTGCCTGTTGAAGGTAATCTTCCGTGTCTTGAGTTGACCAGGGTTCCAGCTCGATTCGCAATTCGGCCAGATCCAGTAGCTGACTACCTAGCAGATTCTGACGCTTTGCTTCAGCGGACAGAATAATGGAGGTTCTCGATTGAGGAGTCGTTTCCTGCTTGGCGATGCGCAGCACCTGCAGGAGAGTGTCGCCGATTGCCTCGTCCGCATCGTCCAGCAGGATGACTGTGGACAGTTGTTGGTAGTGGTTGGTGGCGAGTCGGTCGGTAATGAGTCTCCAAAGATGGAGTGTCGAATCGTCAGTCTTGGGAAACAGACTGAACTGGTTCGCAACGCTCCATAGCAGTTCATGGGCACACATGCCCAGCAGGTTTACTTGGCAAACAAAGTGGCCCGCGCAGCGCAGGTCGCGAGCCAGCACTTCCAGGAGTAGGGATTTGCCACAACCCCTGGGTCCTAACAGAAGGCCCAGGCTTCGCTGTTGGTCAACCAGAAATCGTAGGCGGGCGAGTCCTTCTTCGTGAGTCGAACTGTTGAAAAAATGTTTTGGATCGACGGAGCTTCCAAACGGTGACTGTTTGAGTTTCCAATAATTTTCATGCATGGACAAAAACCTCGAGAGTGCGGTGACAGCACCCACCTGGGTGCACAAACGCATTTTTTTACGTCAAATGTTGAGGACCCTCGAGTCCTTTCGGTCAGGTGAATCAGGCTGACGGGTAACGGAAACGCCGGTAGGTGCTGGCTTCAGAAGCTCACCCACGAAGGTTCGCCTCAAGTCGTTGTCGGGTCCGATCCTCACACTGTCCTCGTTGCCATCTGCGTGTTCGCGATCAGCTTCCCCTGTCGGGCGCCAACAGATACCGCACCGTCTTGCTATTCGGTAAAATTTACCTGGTCGCTTCAGCGAAATTAAATTCAACCCGGATGATGACAAGATGCACCGCTTCTACGTTGAAACTCCCGTTGATTCGGACAAGGCTTACTTGGCTGGAAGTGAAGCCCACCATCTGATTCATGTGTTGCGTGCTAGCGTAGGCATGGAGGTGGTGCTGATCGACGGCAGCGGGAATGAGTTCGATGCGCGTGTGTTACACATTGAGCGCCGAAGTGTCGAACTGGAGGTGATCACTCGTCATGCGATCGATCGCGAACTTTCATTTCCGTTTACTTTGGGTGTTACGCTTCCCAAGGGGGACCGTCAACGATGGCTTGTCGAGAAAGCGGTTGAACTGGGTGTTCACACGTTGGTTCCCCTGCAGACCGAACATAGCGTGCTAGCTCCCACGCCAACAAGTTTAGCCCGTTTACGGAAGGTCGTGATAGAATCTTCCAAGCAATGTGGTAGAAACCAATTCATGCACATCGACACACCACAGAGTCTCGAAACGTTTCAGCAACGACCCACTCAAGAATCACTGCAGATTGTGGCACATCCTACAAGCGGAATTCCCGTGTCTTCGATTGGGGATCTGCGGTCTTCGACGTTGGTCGACGGTCTGCCGGTATTTGCAGCCGTGGGACCGGAGGGTGGGTTCTCTGACCAGGAATTCGAGGACTTCCAACGTGCGTCGTGGCAAGCCGTCAGCATGGGGCGGCGCATTTTGAGGATTGAAACGGCGGCAATTTCCCTGGTTGCGGCACTTACCTTGCGTTGAGAATGGTCGCCGGTCTCTTCACGCGCCACATCTCCCTGCTGCCAGCTTCAAAGAAGAGAGATGCTTAGTCGACTTACCATTCTCGCCCGGAACTTGTGAACTTGCCGATCTAACCAGCTGGGTGGTTAAGCAGCTGACATGAGGGTGTGGTAAAGATGTGCCTTCGTTGATGGACGAGAATTTCTGGGGACTACAGGCTGGAAAATTTCGCCTGGGAACTGAGGGTTAACCCGGCAACAACGACGTATGGTTACACCGACATCACTACAGCCAGGTAGCTGAACTTCCGAGAAACGAGCGGGGGATTTTCAAACGGTTTGGATTGGACACAATGTTCGAGCGGATTTTTTCGGAGCCCTGTTGAAAGCCTTGTGCTGTCGTCGGTCTCCTGATAGAAGTCGATTCCTGTGCTACACTTAGGGAGGGGAGGAGTTTGCTTGCCTCCCGTTTTTGTTCTCCGAATCAGTCAGTCTCGCCAGTGAAGGTTGTCCGATGGATGCGCCCGCCGAATCAACCAGTTCCCCGGAGGGCCGCACCGAAGTTGATCCTATGACAGAGGAGCAACTGGCGGAGGCCAAGCGTTATTCCGGTGAGGAGCTGAAATGTAATTTGGCTGACAAGGCGATCGACCTGCTCTTTTTGTCTGTCGTGGCGTTGATGTTGGCGCGACCGCTGGACAACTGGCTGAGGGAATCGCTCGGTCTGGAAAATCTTTGGTTGCGTCTGGCGGCGATGTACCTGGTCGTGACTTGCGCCCACTTCTGCGTTTCCTTTCCGTTGTCCTTTTATTCAGGACATTTACTGGAACATAAGTACGGGTTGAGTCACCAGACATTTCGTGCCTGGTTGTGGCGATATACCAAGGGCATTGCCTTGACGTTGACGTTGGGACTGCTTCTCACCGAGGGACTTTACCTTGTGATTTTTGCGACACATGATTTCTGGTGGCTGGCTGCTGCTGCGGCGTTTTTTGTTGTCAGCATAGTGCTGGGGCAACTGGCCCCGGTTCTGATATTTCCCCTCTTCTACAAGATTGAACCCTTGGATGACGACCAGATCGGAAAACGTATGGAAAAACTGGCCGGAGGGACGGGGCTTTCAATCGAAGGTGTTTATCGTATGCAGATGAGTGAAGAGACGGCCAAGGCCAACGCGATGCTGGCCGGCTTGGGGACCACCCGGCGAGTGATTATGGGCGACACACTCCTGGACGGGTTCACACACGACGAGATTGACGTCGTCTTTGCTCACGAAATCGGACACCATGTGCACCGCCATTTGCGCAGCATGCTGGTGATGGGCCTGGTTTTTTCGATGGCCGGGTTTTTCCTGTGTCATTGGATTATCAGTAGCTGGTGGGTCAGCAGTGGCTGGACGCGTGAACTGCATGAACATGTCTATGTGTGGCCGATGCTGATGCTGATCACCACCCTGTTCTTGTTTACGCTGGCGCCCATTCAGAACGCCATTAGCCGGCATTTTGAACGGCAGAGTGATCGCTACGCTCTGCAGCGAACCGGTAACCCTCAGGCTTATCGATCTGCTTTTACGAAGCTTGCCAAGCTCAACAAAGATGACCCGGATCCGCACCCGCTGGAGGTTTTCTGGCTGCACAGTCATCCGCCGATTTCAAAGCGTTTGGCGATGGCGGATGAGGTTTCGGCGGTCCTGGATTGAGACGCGAAGTTTCCGTTTTTGTCGGCTTCGATCCCGATGAACCTGTTGTTGCGCCGAGCGTTGATGCATGACCATGCATGACTTGATCAGCGTCGTCAGCTAAAGCCGCAATTGGAGAAAGATCGACTGAGAAACGTCGGTTCAGGGGCCGGCTCTTCGTAAGAAACCACTTTGGTATTTGTTTTCCTGGGCCGGTCGGTCAGGGGCAGCCTCGCCACTGATTTTGTCTGCTGCGATGGTAAATGGCTGCTGGCAGTTTTGTGTGCTGGGAAAGTCAGCGACGAAAACAAACGTCCCGGCTGGTTAGTAGCACAGCCTGCTGTCATGGCAGTGGCAAACAGTGTGAGGAGGTAAAGATAGTGAATGCGTTTTTTCATCCAGCCTACCCAGATTGCAAGTTGAGATCGTAGTACAATTCAATTCCGGCACTCTCTTATCGGCTGATGGGAAGACCGACTATCGTGAAGCCGCAAACAATTGCCAAAAATTGTTCCCGAGAGTCTACCGGGTGCAAATTCTTCGTGTCGGCCCGGCGGAGACCTTGTCTTATGCTGCTAGCCCTTGAGTGGTTTACTCAAGCCACGGTCGGGCGTCGATCGACAGGCCTGGTTCAGGTTTTACGGGTTTGGCTCAGCGCCCGTTTCACTACTAAATTCTGAAAATCCCCATCAGCCGCGAAGACGGGCAGCTTCTTTTTCCAACGCCTTGTACAGCGCGGATAGTGGGATATGGGGCCCTTGGTCACGTCGGCCAATTTCTCCAGAGCTTTCGGACGGGCATGTTGGTGAACCGTATGTCCTGCGTTTCCCGCTGTCCTTGAGCCACAATTGACCACGTTTGTTCACAGTGAAAGACAACTGTAGTGGTCTCACAAACGTTGCGTTGTGTTTTCCATTTTCAACTTTTAAAAAACGAATTTCCTGAAGAGGGTCCCGTTGTGGAGATTTTTGAAGAAACTCGCTTGAATTCTGTTGCTGAGCCAATTCGCAACTCAACAGATCCTGAGTTCTCAGCGTGGTTGCCAACTTGCCTTCAAGGCAAAGAACTTCCCGAATTCATGGAAATATCCCGCTTCTCCCAGCGGGTGAACCAAAGGTGGATTTCGGGGTTGAATGGGGGGTTTGGCTGCACGTCCAGATTTTGGTCCTGTGGACAACCACTCGGGTGAATGCTGGCCAGTTCGTCCCGGCTTTTCCATCCAGAGTATCGTGGCGGTCCGTTGTTGCTGGCACCGAGCTAGCGGCACAAATGGAATCATCAATTCAACCCAAATACCCGATGCAACCTGGAACCACGGCAGGTCGAAGCTAAAGCCCTAAAACTTTGTAGATTTGACATTCCGTGAATCGGACTTCGTATCTATTCTTTCACGGCTTGTTTTTCGGCCCCGTCGCCAGTTCTCTTTGCAGTGGCCTTGCTACTGAGTACACGTAATATGGAAATAACTCAGCTGCTCGCCCTCTACCGTGCCATGTTCACGGCACGGAAGGTAGACGATTTTGAGCAGCAACTGACTAGTCGCGGAGAGGCATTTTTCAACGTCTCGGGTGCTGGGCACGAGTCTTCAGCTGCGCTAGCTTTCTATTTGCGGGAGTCGGATTGGCTGCATTGTCACTATCGTGACAAGGCCTTGATGATCGCACGTGGTCTAAACCCGGCTGAATTTCTTGATGGTCTGCTGTGCAAGGACACTTCTCAATCGCGCGGTCGGCAGATGAGCGCCTTTTTGAGTTCGGCCGAACTCAACATCATTAGTCAGGGAACCCCGGTGGGGAACAGCACGCTACACGCCGTTGGTGTCGCAGCAGCCATTCGAGATCGGGAGGAGCGCCCAATCGTCGTGACTTCGGCCGGAGATGGTACCACACAAGAAGGCGAATATCTGGAAGCTTGTGCTGAAGCTGCACGCAGTCATCTGCCCGTATTGTTTCTCATCGAAGACAACCAATGGTCGATTTCCACGCATACCCCGGGCAAGACATTCTTTTCACTTTCGCATGGGGATGCAGACTCCTTCCATGGGATTCCGATTGTACGAATGGATGGCCGGGACGCAGCGGGTGTCCTGCAACAAATCGGTCCGGTCATCGACAATATCCGTAGTCGGCGAGAACCTATGTTTGTGGTCCTGCAGGTTGAACGACTTGCGAGCCACACGCACGCGGACGACCACAGGATTTACCGTGCGGCAGAGCAGCTTCAATCGGCCGCGGAAACGGGCGATCCTCTCCCTCGCCTGAAACGGTGTTTGCTTGAACAGGGTCAGTCCGTCGAAAGTCTTGAGGAGTTGGAACAGCAAGTTCAGGTTCAGCTGGAAGCTGCGGAAAAGGCAGCTCTCTTGGAGGACGATCCGAAGGCTACTGTTACGGCTAAACGTCCCTTACGTGTTGAACTGACACATCCTGCACGTGAAATTCGTGGTAACGAACAGGATGCAACCCTCCCGATGAAGGATGCGATGTGCGAGGTTTTGCGTCAGAAACTACGCGATGACCAGCGCGTATTTCTCTATGGCCAGGACATCGAAGATCCCAAGGGAGATGTGTTCGGAGTTACCAAAGGGTTGAGTACAGAGTTTGGAGGCCGTGTGCAGAACGCGCCCCTGGCAGAGGCAACAATTGTAGGAACTGCGATTGGACGGGCGCTGGCAGGTCAACGTCCTGTTGCTTTCCTGCAGTTCGCTGATTTCCTGCCTTTGGCATACAATCAGATTGCGTGTGAATTGGGGAGCATTTATTGGCGCACCGATGGCGACTGGCAGGTGCCCGTGATCATCATGATTCCCTGCGGCGGGTATCGGCCTGGTTTAGGTCCTTTTCACGCCCACACTATGGAATCAATTGCGGCTCATACTCCGGGTGTGGATGTTTTCATGCCGGCCACGGCGACCGACGCCGCCGGTATGCTGAATACGGCCTTTGAATCTCAGAATCCAACGTTGTTTTTCTATCCCAAGAGTTGCCTGAACGATCCTCAAATTTCAGCTCCGACAGCAGTGCAGGATCTAAGGGTACCCCTGGGTGTGGCCAGGAAGGTCCGTTCAGGTCGTGACATCACGCTGGTCTGCTGGGGAAATACAGTCCGGCTGTGCCGCAAAGTTGCGGAATCTCTGGAACAGACAGGCTTCGAAGCTGAAATTCTTGATTTGCGTTCCATTTCGCCCTGGGACAAACATGCCGTGATCACCTCTGCTGAAAAAACGGCTCGATTGATCGTGGTCCACGAAGACAACCAAACTTGCGGGTTGGGTGCCGAAGTTTTGGCAACGGTCGCGGAAAAGGCCCGCATGCCGGTTGCCATGCGCCGGGTCACAAGGCCGGATACCTACGTGCCGATGAACTTCGAGAATCAGTTAGAAATCTTGCCTTCTTATAAGAGAATTCTGGAGACCACCGCTGAATTACTGGACCTGGAGGTTTCCTGGACACCGCCAGCGGAAACAAGTCCCGGAGAGTACCTGATCCAAGCGATAGGTTCCGGACCTTCGGATGAAACGGTTGAAGTTGTGGAACTGCATAAACACGTCGGCGGGCAAGTCGAACCGGGAGACGTGGTCGCAACCTTAGAAGCTACCAAGAGTGTTTTTGAGTTGACTTCTTCTGTCTCTGGTACCGTCGGCGAGGTTCTTGTCACCGAAGGCGACACAATTTTGGTGGGGGCACCGCTCTTCCGGGTTCACAGCACCAATGTTCCGACGCATCGTAAGCCACTGACTTTCGAGAATCCGGGAACTCCGGTGATGACCCGCAAACGTAAGACCGAAACCGTGGTGATCTCTCCCCCTCGGGGCGAGCGACGGGAACTGATGGTAGGAATGTCGTCGGTTGCTACCGTGGTCGGAAGTAGAGAAATTACCAATGAACAACTCGTATCGCAGAATCCGAAATTGTCCGCAGAGGATATTGTCCGCCGGACGGGGATCGAGTCTCGGCACTGGGTCAGTGATGAAACGGCAATCGATATGGCTGTACGGTCCTGCTGGCAATTGCTGGACCGGGAAGGTCTGATTGTCGACGATCTCGACTCGGTGATTTGTGCCACCACCAGTCCCACCGTCGTCACGCCTTCGATGGCCTGTCAGGTCCTGAGCGGACTTGCCAACGGGCGCACTAGTGCCATGGTTCAGGCCCACGACATCAACGCGGCCTGTTCCGGTTATCTATACGCCTTGCAATCCGGATACGACTATTTGCAAAGCGCCCCCCATGGACGGGTTCTGATCGTCACTGCCGAAGTCCTGTCACCGTTATTGGACCTGAACGATCTGGACACAGCGATTATCTTTGGCGATGCGGCGTCAGCAACGATCTTGTACGGCGAACAATATATGGAAAATGCCAAGATGCGACTCATGCGACCGGAACTTTCGGCGCGGGGTGAAGACGGTTCGGTGCTTTCAGTACCGTTTCCAACGTTGGGTCACATCCAGATGCAGGGAAGAAGAGTTTTTAGCGAGGCTGTGCGGACAATGCTATCCAGCCTCAACCGGGTTTGTGATCGCCAGGAGATGTCGCTGGAAGACCTGTCGCTGGTTGTTCCGCATCAGGCGAATGGAAGGATCATCGAAGCGATGCGAAACCGTGTCAACGTCGACGTCTACAACAATATCCGACATCACGGGAACACATCGTCCTCGAGTATTCCGTTATGTTTGATAGATGTCTTGCCTCAGTTGCAGCCGAAAGAACGTATCGCTTTGTGTGCTTTCGGAGGTGGTTTTACCTTCGGCGCGGGTCTGCTCGAAGCGGCTTAGTTCGCAGGGACAGTTTTCTGTCCGACAACCGTTCGCCAGCGATTTTCGAGGAAGCCGGGGGCCTTTGGAAAGAGAGTCCGTACCGACTGGGCGCAGCTGACGGAGTAAGGTTAGCTGGCAAGGCAACCGGGGTTGCTCAATGCCAGGAACCGGACAGGGGACTTTCAGCGACCCTCCGTTCCTCTTCAAGCCCGAGTCGCTTCATTTTCTTATAAAGCGTTGTGCGGTTGATACCGAGTACATCCGCCGTGGCATTTCGATTCCAGTTTTTGCTCTTGAGGACATCGAGAATGATTTGTCGTTCAGGAGCCGCCAGGGCCTCTTTCAGTGTTCTCCCTGGTACGGGTTTCACAACTGTTGGCACCTCCGCAGCGAGGGTCTGAGGCAGATCCTCAGCCATGATACAGTCACTCTTTCCCAGCAACACGGCACGTTCAACGACGTTCTGAAGCTCGCGGACATTGCCGGGCCAATGATACTGCTGCAAAGCGATGATTGCGTCTTCCCGGAGTCCTTTGATGTTTTTACCGGTCTCTTCACAGACGCTCTTGAGAAAGTGTTCGGCAAGGACCGGAATATCAGAGATGCGGTCGCGCAGGGCGGGAAGTTCAATGTTGATCACGTTGACCCGGTAGAAAAGGTCTTGGCGAAAGCGACCTTCCTCGACAGCCGTCGACAGGTCTTCATTTGTTGCCAGAATCACTCGAATATCGACATGGTGTGTTTTGATTCCTCCGACTGCTTCGAATTCAAACTCTTGCAGGACGCGGAGTAATTTGACCTGCATGTTGGCGGAAGACGTTCCGATTTCGTCCAAAAAAATTGTACCACCGTCGGCCTGGAGAAACTTGCCAATTTTGTCTCCGGTTGCACCGGTGAAGGCCCCAGCTACATATCCAAACAACTCGCTCTCCAGCAGCGTTTCTGGTAAGGCTCCACAGGCCACTTCCACGAATGCCCCGTCCCTTCGCGAACTACGGCGATGGATAGCTCGGGCAATCAGCGACTTTCCCGTGCCACTTTCGCCACTGAGTAACACAGTGGCTTTCGTGTCAGCAACGCTGTCGATTGTGTCGAAAACGCGGTGCATCTGATGATCATGCCCGATAATGTTCTCCATACCAAACCGGATGTCGAGTTGGGCTTTTAGGTTCTTGTTCTCTTCGACGACTTGTTTTTGTGACAGTGCCCGCTCGATCGCCATTTCGAGTTCTTCGTCAATCAGAGGCTTGGTGAGCAAGTCGAAGGCACCTGCACGAATGGCTTCGATAGCTGTGTCGACGGTCCCATAACCTGTGATCAGGATCACGATCGATTGTGGTTGTTGGAGTCGACAGTGTTGCAAAACTTGAAAACCATCCCCGTCGGGAAGGTGAACATCAGCCAGCACCAGGTCGTAGAACGACTTGTCGATTTGCGCTATGGCGTCCTGGCAGTTGGCCGCGACATCGACGCTGTACCCCTGTTCTCGTAACCATCCAGCCATGGAATCGAGTACGTGACGGTCGTCGTCGATCAGCAAAAGTGATCCTGTTTTCATCGTGTCGTTCGCTTCTATTACTGGAAAATGTCGATGGTTAGGTTATAGCTACAAGAAAACCCAGTTGCAGCGCTCAAAAGTTATGTACGTTACAAGTTGAGCTTCGTCAACGTGCGCTGCGTCGGTTTCGTGCCGAAAACACAACCAGCACCGTCTGTGCCGGAAGTTGCGCCCACGGAACCGTACGCTCAACTCCAGCACGACCCGGTTTGAGTTTTGACCTCACGTCAAATTATTGCGGAAAGCCGCAACTCAACCGCTAGAACCGCCTGTGAAACTGGTGTCAACCGTTACCAACGATACGATGGAATGTTTCGGACCGGATTCCAGCCAACGGTTCACGAAGGGCTGGTTGCTGCAACTGCCCGCTGGTGCTTCTTTGTGGGGACAGAAAACAGGAACCGGAAGTGGTTGCATTTCGGACCGAGGTGCGTTGAACTTCGATTCCGATGAGATCCAACCTGGACGACTGGTTCCTTGAGAGTTGACTGGTGGTTTTCGGAAACTTGGCGTTGGCGGCAGATGGTTGTCCAGGAATCTGACGAGTTCTGTTCGCTTTACGAATGGAAGGCTGAAAAAGGTATCGTCAACGTGAAAACATTTGATGTCGTTGTGGCAGATCGCCAGGAGGTGGTCCGAATTGGCTGGACCAGCTTTTTGCGAGGCACCCCCTTTCACGTGGTGGGTTGGGCAGCCAGCGGGGCGGCCCTGCTGGATTTTGTTTGCAAGTACCAGCCGCAGGTAGTACTGATGGACGCGGTGCTTGATGACGGGGATTCTCTGCGCCTGGTAGAAAAGATCCACGCTCAACGGGAAGAAGCGCATGTCATCATTCTTTCTGCCAGCGACAATCCGACTTACGTCGCGCGTGCACATGCCTGGGGAGCCAGCGATTTTCTTTCCAAGTCGATCAGTAGAAAACAGTTGCTCAGCGCCGTTACCGAGGTGGTTCTGGGTCTGGGTCCAACCTCGCTGGGACTGATGCGAGACATTTCCCGGGAGTTATCCAGGAAACGTGATCATGATAAATCGGGCGGTTTGGCGCTGACGCCTCGAGAATCGCAGGTGCTGCGGCATTTGGGTTACGGACTGAATAACCGGGAAATTGGCCGCTCCCTGGAAATCAGCGTTGAGACCGTCAAGGAGCACGTTCAGAATCTGCTTCGCAAACTGCATCTGACAGATCGCACGCAGGCGGCCGTGTGGGCGGTGAAGAAGGGAATTGTGTGACAGTTCCGCTGAGAAGCCGGAGTGCAGGTTTGCAGGATTCCCGTTGCGCTCGGTCACCTTTTTTTGATCCTCGTTCGACCCACGTTCAAAACGGTGCAATGTGAGGAGGACCGATATGGTTAGCTCATCCTGCTGCCGGTTTTTTCCTTACCACAGAAAGCTGCCGGCCAGCCGCCGTGGGCAGCAATTCGCTGGTCGATTTCACGAACCGCTGTGATCGTTGTTTCGATCGCCGTGAGAGTCCGGCAGTATTTTTGAAGGTCTTCGCGCGTCAGACTCCTGCCGCGACGGTCCTTCAACCATTTGTAGCCCACCTGGTGTCCCCCCACACGGTAGTTCCACACAGCTCGACTGACCTGCTGGAAGCAGGAATTCTCGTTAATTCGCACTTGATGTCCGGCAAATTTTGGAAAACCTTTCTGCACGACGGGTTGCTCGTCGCCTGCGAAAGTTACCCGGGAGGCCGGCAGTTGCTCTTCTGCCAGCCGGTGGCAACCAGCCAATCGTGCGCCGGCCAGGCAAAGTTGCCGGCCCAGGGCAGGATTCACCGGCAGGAAGATACGTGGAAAATCCGTACACAGCATCTCGGCGAATCGCTGCCGATAGTCTGTGGAAAAAAACAGGGCGTAGATGTAGTGGAAACAGTCTTCCGGACCCAGTGTGGTTTCCAGATCACCTCGATCCTGCGGCAACCAGTTCAAGCTTAATACCTGGCAAATGTCGTTCACGAATTTCCGGCTCAAGTTCGCCTCCCTCGGTGGTTGACCTCTGCTCGGCGGGTCGTGATACAAGTAAAGTGGAAAGACGGATTCATTGCCTCGGTTGTCGGAGCGGAGGATTCCATCGAGTGTCGGCAGTTCACTGCACCAGAAGAAATTACAGGGTTGTGATCGCAGCATTTGCCTACGGGCAATCAGCATCTGATTTGAACGGCCCACGATGTGTTGCGCGAGCTGAGGCCGAATCCAATCCAGCATCCAGTCTGCCCAGAAGATCCAGCGGCGGTCAAACGGTCGATAGTCGCATCGCAGGATCCGCTGCTGCCAATCGGCGTCATCAGCCGCCCGAGCACGGGCTTTTGCCAGTTTCCAGCCGCGCGTGTCTCCGGGTGGATATTTGGTCGAGCGGGTGTTCTTGAAAAAACGGGCTCGTATTTCCTCGTCACTGATTTTCAGGTTGCGGAACATTCGCATCCTCTGGATCAGTTCGTCGCGCTCCATGGCGACGACAAATCCATCTCGAGCAGTCACGACGGCCGAGGAGTAAAGAGGCATCACTTCAGTGAGACCGTAGCCAAGTTCGTACTCTTGCCGACGCGAGTCATCGACGGGACAAAAGAAATGGTAGGGACTTGCCGGGAAGAGAGGCCCGCTTGTCAGGCTCTGGAGGGTGGCAGATTTCAGGGTTGCCAACTTTTCGCGGCGCGAACCCCAAAGATCCCCATGGTTAATTTCCGCTGGAGTGGTTCTCTCAGCCGTACGACAGAACAGGCCCAGAGCCACTCCCTGTTCAACGGGGAACACGTTCCCGTCAGGTTGTCCCTGCATCCCGAGTTCATGTTTTTTACGGTTCCCATGCAGATCGAGTACGTGGATTCGGTTGAAGTCTTCCAGCAGACTTTGCCTCATGCCGCGAAAGGTCGGGTTATCCAGGTAGCCGTGGTTTGCGACGAGCGCCACGATTCCGGCGCGACGGCGTTCGACGAGCCACTGGGCGTAACGAAAAAACTTGACATAGTCGTCCTGTAACCAGAGTTTTTTCTCGCCCAGTGCTTTCCCGTTCAGCGTGTAGTAGTCAGCCCCTTTTCTCCCGTCAGGAAGTATCCCCCGCAGCAGGTCGCAGATCCAGCGACTTTTGTTTTCCGACAAGGCCGAAAACGGTGGGTTGCCGATCACGACAGGGATCCTGTCATCGGTGGACCCGTTTTCAGGTTCCGGCGGCGGAGTGCCGGCAAGAGGGTCGAACGGGTGGACGATCCGTGGCAGCGGTTTTCTGAAGTCGTAACCCGTCTGAGCCAACCGGACTCGCAGCAGCAGATTGGCGATTGACGCCGTTGCAGGCGACAGTTCGTATCCACCGATCTGATGCACCAGAAGGCGAGGTACATATTCGTTCCAAAGTTCCTGCACCTCGCTGGCCGAGTAACCCGTTTGTCGCCAGATCGAAGTGGTCGAATCCTGTATCTGATCAATGACGGCCAACAGGAAGGCTCCGGTTCCGGCGGCGGGGTCCAGAATCCTTAACGCGGGCCCGCCACTGTTCCCAGGGCTTGCAGTCCCGAGCGCCAATTGGCCCGTGTCGGTTTTTTCAATAGCTACTTGCTCGATTAGTCCGTGGGGACGGTGAAACTCGACACGCAGCAGCTGATCGACGCTGCGTACCATGCATTCCACCACGGGTCGTGGGGTGTAGAATGCGCCCTTTTTGCGCCGCTCGGAACGATCGTACTCGGCCAGAAACAGTTCGAAGAAACCGGCCAGTTGAACCAGGCCCTCGCTACCCTGAAACGTTCGCATTAATTCCGGCTGGTCCTGCAGGGAAAGTGACGGTGGGAAGGTGGCGCTGACGGATTGCGGGTCAAGAGTGTTTTGCCAATCTCCTGCTGACGCAGCCATGGAGGAAGAACCGGTTGGTAGTTCGTGGCTGCTGGCCCGGCTGCCAGGTTCGACCGTAGGAACTCCGCAGGGATCCGTGGCAAACACAGATTCTTTCACCACGGCCGGAACTTCGACCAGTTGCGTGAAAAGGTTCTGCACGAGCTGTTGACCGATCCACCACTGCGCAGCGTTGTGGGTGTACTCGTCCAGCTGAAGTTTTCCTTCTGAAGTAAAACCAAGTTCCCCGGCCCGTTTGATGCCGGAATTGGGCCCTGTACCTTGAAATGAGTCTAGGAGAGAGGCCTGTAGTTGTTTCGCTTCGCAAGCCAGGGACTTTGCGAACGCGGGAAGAGAACGAATCCTTTGCACGGTAGCAGACACGGGCTCGATTTCTTTCTGTTGGGACAGATCGAGGGTGCTTGAAACACACTAGTCCGCCACTTCTGTCTCAGCCAGTGAGTCCAGTTCACCGTGCAACATGTTCAGCAGCGCCTGCAAGAACGTCACCAGCATCGGCCCCACCAGGATCCCGAGCGGCCCCAGAACTTGAACACCGCCGATCACGCTGAGCAGTGCCAGTAGCGGGTGCAACTTGGATTGACCGTGTAAAACATATGGTTTGACCACGTTGTCGGCCATCGACACGATCAAGAATCCGTACACCAACAAAAAAACGGATTGGTACGGATTCCCATCAATGAACAACCAGAGACAAGCCGGAACCCAGATGGTGGCCGCACCGACGAAAGGAACCAGGGCCATGACCATCGTCAGCATGGTAAGTAGAAAAACCGACTCCAATCCACAGAGGTAGTAGCCGATTCCAGCGAGAAGTCCCTGGACGATCGCTGTCAGCAACGTCGCCAGTACAACAGCACGGCAGCTTGTGTCAAATTCCTGAAGCAGCTCCGCTTCGTAGCGATCATCCAGGGGCGAGAGTCGCATGCCTGCACGAATCAATTTGGGGCCATCGGCCAGGAAGTAGTAAACCGCAAGGATCATAATCGTTAGGTTAAAGATCAGACTACTGACGATGGCTGCCCCGGTACCGGTAATCGACAACAGCATCCTTTTCGCTTCTCGAAACAACCAACGCTGCAGTTCTCGATACTGTTCTTCGCTGGGATTCACCGTCTCTTTGATCCAGGCATTCAGGGGACCACCCAGAAACTGGTGCCGGTACTTTTGAAACGCCAACTGAAACTCGAGAATGGTTTCGGAGTACTGGCGGAAATTCAGCTCACTCGCTTTGGCAGGTGACAGCTTTTCGATGGCCCCCAACAACTGTTCCTTGGTGGATTGGAGCAGAGCTCGTTTTGCCTGATTCGCTGTTTTTTCTGCGGTGGATTGGGCCGACTTTTCGTCGGTCGGGACGGTACTGAGTTGCCCGACCAGTTTCCGCAACTGGTCCAACTGACTCTCTTCGACAACGGCCAGCGGACCTTCAACTCCTTCTTGTTCAATCGCCTGCGAGCTCCTTTCCAGCCAATCGTCAATCTGGTGCAGGAGTTCACCGTTTTCCAGGTCCAGGTTGTATTTCTGACGGACATCCTCGACCTTGGTTTTCACCTTGGCCAGCGGAGTTTCAGTAGCCAGGTGGATGCCTTCGCTCGTCGCCAGGGCAAAGATCCAGACCAGCGGTGCGATGACAATCAGCATGATCGCCACCGTCGTAAGAGCCGCAGCCAGTCGTGCCCGGTCACGACAACGTTCCGTGATCCAACTCTGGACAGGGCGGAAAATGACCACCAGCACGGCCGCTAGAAAAAGGGGGATCACAAAGTTGGCCATGACCTGGAAAAACACGAAACCAGTTACCAAGACAATGGCCAGCAACAAGTAAAACGAAAACTTGCGTGTCATGGAATTCTCCGGGGATGGCGGAAATTGTAATCGGTGCGGTGCAACCTACCAATGGCAACCAAGCAGTGGCTTCACACGGCCATGCTGACATCCGGTCGACTATCCCGTTGCTTCATTGGATTTCTTCGAAGGGATGCAGTGGTCTGCGTCGGTGTTGGTAATTGAAAGAGTTCACGTCGGCGGTCGTGGAACCCGGTGTATTGACGCGAACGAGTTTCACGCACACGGGCTCGAACGCCGGTACCGGAGAATGCACACCCTTGGCGACGATGATCTGAAAGTCTTCCGGCTTCAGGCCGCAACTCGTCATGACTCCAATGCTGACGGGACCGCAACTTTTTGACGTCAGGCTAATCGTCAAGCCCGTATTGGTCTCGACAATGGCGGTTTGGCCCATGTCATACCTGGTGCGCCCACCGTGACGGATTTCCGATTCGGTGAAACGGCCGTCGTGCAAGCTTTTCACGATCACTTCGGTTTCCAGGGGTGAACCGTGCTGATCGTCGATTTTTCCACCCATCCGCAGCTTTGTCTTCGCTCCGATTCCTGCCCGTTCAGCCTGCCGCATCGATTCGGGATCATAAAGACGGACAAAACCCCGGATATTTCCACGCTGTAGCAACTCGTGCGCGATAAAAGTTCCATCCGCAGTTGAACCTCCGCCGATGTTATCACCCATGTCGAGTAGGCAGACGGGGCCATTTTCCTGCAGCGCGAGGTCGACGGCTTCCGCGACGCCGATAAAATCGCCGGCGAAATCCTGACGGTGGTCCATCAAATATTCTGCCAGGCGATTTGAATGCTGGCGGGCCAGGTCAGGGTCGTTGTCGGTCACCGTGATGAAAGACGTACCCATTTCCTCGACGTCGGCGTACGGGTACCCCAGAACAATGCTGTTGGATAGCACGCCGGACTGACCGGCGAGTTCACCCGCCAGTTGATACATCGAACGGCAGGGCTCTGCGTCGGTGCGCTGTTTTTCTATGTTGATCGCCAGTGGTGGAAAGGATGCTGCCTGGACCGGAGTCACTTCACGGCGCAGTGTCCGAATCATCAAGTCGGCCCCTTCCCGACCCCGCTGCATCTGATCCAGGTGAGGATTTGTCCGGTAGGCAATCGTCGCGTTGCAGGCATCGACCATCCGCGGTGACAGATTGCAGTGCGGGTCGACGACGCAGATGATCGGTACGTCCCGGCCCACCGTGGTTCTGACTCGCGTCAGCCAATGGCCGTCCAGATCCCGATATTCGTCGCCGGTTCCCATGTTTGCACCGTGGGGGTTGGCCAGCACACCGTCCAGTTCGCCGGCACGTTTCAGATTATCGAACATGGTTTCCATCAACTGTTCGCAGGTCGATCCGGCGATCGCACCCGAGGGTGGCGTCCGGGCAAAGAATATCGGCACTGGTTCAAATCCGGCCGCCTCCAGTCCATCGATAAATCCTTTCACCTCCCCCAGTTCGCTGGAACCGAGTTCGTACATCTCTTTCCCGGAAAGAAGACCCTCTCGTTGAAACATTTCCAGGGTGGTTGGTGTCTGGATGAAGGCATTCGATTCGTGAATCAACGAGATCATTCCGATTCGCATGGTTGGCTCACTTTCCTTATGAACTCAGTACGGTTTCCATCCGGGTTTCCTGCACCCAGATGCAACGGTTGTCGATGACTCGAAATCTCAGGGCGAAGCGTGGTGCAGGGTGACAACATAGCTCCTCACATCCCCGTCAGCAATCCGCCGGGGCGAGCGGCAAGGTGAAAGCCGGCAGCGAAATAACCGTCTTCCGACAGCGGGGGCCGGCGGGTCGGATCGACCCGATCAGACCGTTCGCGGTCGCTTAGTGATAGCTGAATAAAACCGAGCGTCATGCCCGTTCCGGCGGCAAAGTTGAAGATGGCTGGCAGGTCGTACCCGATAGCAATCAGGACGTCATGGATGATTTGCCCGCTAGTCAAACTGGTGACGAGCTGGCTACGGATTTTTCGCAGAACGGTCTCCTGGCATGATTTCAGAGTGGGGCATCGACCCCAAATAAGACCTTGTCATGTGCCACTTTGCCCGGCTTGTGAGATTGAGTAGATTGAGACGTTATGGTAGCAACCGACACTGTGATTTTTCAGGTGGTGTCGCTTTTGGACGACAATCGGTCTAACGTGTGGCGCTACCAGGAGCGGGAGTGACAACGCTCCTACAAATAAGCTGACAAACGACGATCTTGGGCCTGTAGCTCAGCGGTTAGAGCAGGGGACTCATAATCCCTTGGTCGGGGGTTCGAATCCCTCCGGGCCTACTTTCACTTCCCGTCGCGTCTAGCCGTACATCGTCGCCTAAGCCCGTGATTTTAAAGGTGCGGGGCGAATGCTTGTCGGTTTCCTGACCTGTTGCCCTGTCGCAGTAGCCGGCAGTGTTTCGCAAGGTTTCGCGCGCTGACTGCTGCGCTACCTGCTGTACCCTTTCTCGTACGCGCGTGCGCGCGTCAGGCTCTGTCGGGATCCTGGTTCTGAGTCCATTCCGCTACGTAATCAGGATTGGTGTTCCGGATGGTGAAATTGAAAGCAGGATCATTAAAGTAGTGAATCAGCGCGTCTGCGCCCCTGGAGGGTGGCGTTCCGCAGACTGCTGCCACGGTCACGACCGCTCTGAAAGCGAGTTTTCGTTGGAAACCCATGCTGGCTCACTGGGAGGAATTTAAATCCGGGTTCAGGGCCCGAATGTCCCCGCACAGGCGCAACTATGGGCACCCTGGCAACGCCTGTCAAACAACTGTCACGACATGTTCTGGTTCACTGGTCGCATCTGAGAGTTCACCAGTCTGCCTCGGGTCTTCCCATCCCGCTTTGGCATCAATTACGCCGATAGCCAGTGCCTGCGGCGTGAAGGATCAGACCCAATACAAACAGAACCAGCGATGCCGGTTCAGGAACGGCAGTCGCTCCGCCGTATCCGATGGGGTTGAAACTGCCAGCCAGTGTGTTGTAGTCGCTCA
>PBTE01000089.1 GCA_002726515.1 Planctomycetaceae bacterium
GTTGAGCTGGCAAGTTTCCCGAACCTGGCGGGACGTCATTTGTCCGTTGCTGCGGATCTTGCAGCAGCGAAATCGTTTTGCTTGAGCCTGGCGAGCTGTGGATACCTGTTCCCGTATCGAACTGCTGGAAGTCCCGGCACTCGTTGACGAGAGTTCTTGAAAAGGCACGGCAGGGACTTCGATATGGATGTCGATCCGGTCGAGCAGCGGACCACTGATTTTGGACATGTAACGATCGACCTGCGGGACAGAGCACTGGCAGGAACGACGGGTGTCCCCCCGGTAACCACAGGGACACGGGTTCAACGCTGCCACGAGCATCGTGTCAGCTGGAAAAGTTGTTGAAGTAAGTGCACGGGAAATCGTCACGGTGCGATCTTCGAGGGGCTGACGAAGAACTTCCAGTGTCGACCGGCTGAACTCGGGTAGTTCGTCAAGAAATAAAATTCCGTTGTGGGAGAGCGTGATCTCACCCGGCATGGGTGTGGAACCGCCGCCCACCAGGCCTGCGTTGCTGATGGTGTGGTGGGGCGTACGAAAGGGCCTGATTGCCATCAACGGCTGGTCCTGGGAAAGACGTCCCATCGCGCTGTAGATGCGCGTGGTTTCGATCGACTCGTCAGCGGTTAACGTCGGCAGGATTGTCGGGATCCTCTTGGCAAGCATGGTCTTTCCCGATCCAGGTGGTCCTATCATCAGCAAATTATGCTGCCCGGCTGCCGAGATCATGATCGCGCGTTTGGCCATTTCCTGACCGCGCACGTCAGCAAAGTCGAAATCATAGTGTGAATACTGGTTGAACAATTCGTCCAGACGCGAGGGCGTCGGTTCAATCGGGATCTCGTCGGTAAAGAACGCCACGGCCTGCGTCAAACTGGAAACCCCGATGACTTCCAGATCTTCTACAACGGCTGCCTCCGCGGCGCTGGCCATGGGGACAATCAGTCCGCGCAAATTGCCTTGGCGGGCTGCCGTGATGGCCATCGACAAAGCACCCTTCACGGGGCGCGTGTAACCTTCCAGTGATAATTCGCCCACCACCGCGTACTGGTCGAAGCGTTCCGACTGGATCTGACCACTCCCGGCTAGAATGCCCAGAGACATCGGCAGATCAAACGAGGCGGCTTGTTTGGGAAGTTCCGCGGGAGCCAGGTTGATGACCACTCGGTCCTGCGGACGGCTGAAACCGGAGTTGACCATCGCCCGTTCGACGCGGTGGGTGCTTTCCCTGACGGCACCTTCGGGCAAGCCAACCAGCACGGTCTTTGGCAGTGCCCCCGAAGAGATGTCGACTTCGACTTCGACAGGTACCGCGTCAATTCCAACTAAAAAAAAGGTCTTCAATTTTGCCAGCATGCTCAGGCCCCCCTCGACTCCGACCGGATAGTGAACAAATTTACACTACTGGGGGATTCTGACAGGATCCTGGCAATTCCGCAAGAGGCAGTTTGACAGATTCGAGTAGCGGAAGTTCGTCCGGGAGCGTTTCACCACGGGGTGTCCAACGAACCCCCGCGGCCACAGTTCCAGCTTGGCCCTGCCTGGGGCAGACCCTTTTTACAGTCCCGCCTCGGAATTGATGCGGTAGAGGTGCGAAAGGGTGCGAATGAAGAGCGCATCATCCCAAACGGCAAAAGAGGCCAGCGATCTCTCTCCCATTTCGTTTTTTGCGAGCTGCTGGAATTCTGTGCCGGGTTGAATCACGGTACATTGGCCATCTTCGCTTTGAAAATAAATTCGTCCGGCGCCGTAGATCGGCGAGGCGGAATAATTGCCGCCCAGACGCTTGCGCCAATGAAGGTCGCCCCGGAGCACGTCACGACAGCTAGCGACACCGTCGTCACTGACCATGTAAATCTCACTTCCTACGACAATGGGCGAGGGATTGTACGGAACATTGGCGCCGGTTTGCCAGGCCACGTGTGTTTCCGTGACATCACCCTGTCCGTCTGTACGGATCGCCAACAACTCGGCGGGACGCTGGTATCCGGTGCATACGAATACCATCCCCTGCGCGTACACGGGCCGTGGAACCACGGACCAGTGTTCCGGGTAACGCACATGCCAGATTTCCTCTCCTGTTTCTGCATCGTAGCTGCAAACAATATCACTGGCCGGACTGACGATTTGAGTTTTACCGTTGACCTCGATTTCCAGGGGCGTCGAGAAGGAAAACGTTCGATTGATACCCCCCGGACGCATCGTGCGCCATCGCTCTTCTCCAGTGGCTTGATCCAGGGCGGTGACGAAAGCCACGTCTGCACCGTCGCAATTGAAGATGACGAGATCTCCGGAAAGAATAGGAGAACTGCCGGTTCCGTGCTGGGGATTATATTCAAGCGTTTGATTAGTCCATAAAAGTCGTCCATCAAGACCGAGAGCTGCGGTGCCCTGAGGCCCGAAATGGACGTAAATTCGCTTGCCATCCGTGATCGGTGTAGCACTGGCATGACTGTTTTTTGTATGAATCCGCGTGTTCTCTCTTTGCATTTGCTGGAAGACCTCGACGTCCCAAACCGTGGTTCCCGTTTTGGCATCGAGGCACATCACGCGCAGGGATTGATCACCCGCGTCGCCGTCTCCCAGCGGTAATGCCGCGGTCAGATATAATCGCCCTCGATAAACAATGGGTGATGACCATCCTTTTCCGGCGATTTCCACTTCCCATCCGGAGAAGGAGGAAGGATCCCAATGGAGTGGCAGTCGTTTTGCCGTGGACAGTCCCTGTCCCGTCGAGCCACGAAACTCAGTCCAATCCTGGGCACCGCTGCCGTGGGTCAAGAAAATTGCTAATACAGGGGCAAGAAAAACAGCAAAACAGGGATTCGATGGTAACGAGATGGCTTTCACGTGCTTTAAACCCTCCGGGTTTCTTTCCAATACTGATACAAACAGCTAAATTAGGATGCGTTCTGCGACCAGGGAACCGTTTCTCGAGGTGGCTCGTCTGATCTCTCTTGTGGCTGCCGAAGCGGCTAACGAAACTGGCAGCTCAGATCACTTGAACGTTTCAACGCTCTGCGGGTTCAAGGAGCCAGCCTGGCCATTTTAGCAGATAACGATCAGCACGGTGGAGTCGAGATGCGGTATAGCAAGATTTTCTATTTTTCCAGTTTCCGCTTCCAGGGTGGGGTGAAAGGGTATCAAACAGGATGAACTCGACGAAAAAAAGTGCGATTGTGACCGGCGGAGGCAGTGGGGTCGGCAGGGCGGTTGCGCTGGAGTTACTGCAGCGGGACTACCAGGTGGTCTTGGCGGGCAGGCGCTTGGAAAAGTTGCAGGAAACGGTCCAGGAGGCAGGTTCGTCCGGAGTGAATGCAACGCCCATCGTGACGGATGTTTCAGATCCGCAATCGGTGGAGAGTCTTTTTGCGGGGACTCAGGAAAAGTTCGGTCGGTTGGACGTGTTGTTTAACAACGCTGGCAGCAACATCGCGATCAGTCCGCTGGAGGATGTGTCCGTTGAGGACTGGGATTCTCTGCTGCGTGTCAACCTGAGTGGTGTCTTCTGGTGCATTCAACAAGCGTTCCGAATCATGAAGGCTCAGATTCCCGGGGGAGGTCGAATCATTAACAATGGTTCCATTTCGGCTCACGTGCCACGCCCTCATGCCGCGGCTTACAATGCCACGAAGCATGGGGTGACGGGTCTCACCAAGTCAGCTTCTTTGGAAGGAAGAAAATACAACATCGCGTGTGGACAAATTGACATTGGTAATGCGAAAACAAACATGACCGCTGATTTGGAGGTCGGCAGGATTCAAGCGGATGGCTCCAGTGCCGTCGAGCCGAGCATCGACGTGGAGCATGTGGCACGTGCCGTGGCTTACATGGCCGATCTTCCTTTGGATGCCAATGTCCAGTTCATGACGATCATGGCGACGGAAATGCCGTATGTAGGAAGGGGCTAGTGTGCCGGGGAAGAGCTCTCCGGCGAAGTTGACGTTCCATGTCGCACGGTGAATTTCTCAGGAATCAACGGTTTCTAGTGGGAGCTGGCCAATACCCGACAATCTGCGACGTTCGAACTGCTGACGGGGCCGCGCAGTTTCGCAGCCGCCAGCATGCCGTTAGCCTTGGAATACCTTTGTCAAAGAGTTCGGCAAAGCTTCATTTCGGCTCCCCGCATTGACCGGGCCATTTTGGCAGCAGGAGACTTCCTCAGTCCGGAGTCTCTCCCGGCCTGAACGGTTGCTTCGCCAGCAAGACTCCTGCGGCGGCGGCGACCAGTTCGGCACCCAGCCAGACCAGCCGAATGATGATGCTGGCGATCACAGGTAGGACGGCCCCCAGCTGCAGTTCGTGTGACATCAGCGACATCATCACCAGTTCGCGAACTCCCAGTCCGCCGGGTATCAGGGAAAGAAAACCACTCACGATCGCCAGGGCGCTAGTGGCAGATAACAGCAACAAAGTTTCCACGTCGTTGCCGACAACAGTTGTTGTTGTGGGAACGGCGTGCAACACCGCCCACAAACTCAATCCCAGAACCAGCCACCCGGCCAGGTTATAAAGCCAACCAAGTCCCACTAGCCGGAAGGTGATTCCATTTAACTTTTCTTCGATTTCCGGATTGAGCTGGGCGACTTGGAGCCAGCGTACCAGGCGTCGGAAAATGACGGGTACGGTAGGAAGTCCGGCACAAAACATCAGCAGGAGGGCCAGGACGAGAAGTTGCCAGTGTTGACTATAGCGGACCGCAATCACGGCTGCGGCGAAGGCGGCGCCCACCGTCATTTGAGTCAGGGTTTCCATGAAGATGGTGACAGCGGCAGTCGTCTTGTTCACACCGGAGCTACCCAGCACCCCGGCGCGCATCACGATGACCATGGCTTTGCCCGGGACGTACTTGCCGAGGTGACCGATGTAGTAGGCGCGTAACGTGTCGGTCAGTCGAGGGCGTTCGTTCACTTCGTGCAGGATGCGGTGCCAGAAAAGTCCGGCTGGAAGCATGCCCATCAGGTAGAAAAATCCCGACAGAGCAAGCCAGCCCGGATGGAAGTCACCCCAGGACAAGCTGTACTCGTCGAGCTCGTTAAGCGCATTGTGAATGCAATTCCAGATTCCCCAGGCGACTGCCACGAACAACAGCACCTGGAGTACGCGAACGATCCATTTCCAACGGGCGGATTTTAATTCAGGCACCGACGAGACCTCAGGAGTCGGGCATCTGTTGTTTTGGCCGAGACGCCCGGCAAAGAGCCACAGACAGACTACACTACAGACAGACTACAGGCAGACTACAGACGACGGAAGTTAGACTGGGACGGTCAATGTTGGGACCGCGGCCTGCAACCCTGCTTCAGCGGGTGAGTTTTGGGGGCACGTCGATGGACCGACCATCTGTGTTGCTAGCAGTTCGGACTGGCTTGGGAAGGCCCTCGCTGCTGATCAGTGGGTTCTGGCAGGATGGGACGCTGACAGCTTGCACTTCTCTTTACGCAAGCAGAAGTTTGACGCTACCATGGGCGGTTCACGGAATTTCGGGATTCAAGGAGTGGAGACCATGGCCGGTACGTGGATTCTGGCAGTTGCAGTTGTGTGTGGAGTCGATTACGGTTGGCAACCACACGAAGATGGTGGGTTGGAGTACATCATTCAGATCGAACCCTGGTCTCTACAGGCGTTACACCAGGGATCGCCCATCGTCAGCCAAATTCCGCCTGAGCTTCATGGGGTCCAACAATTTCGCATTCAGGTGGGACGCCAGCCCCTGCCCCAGGACGAGGGTACCTTCGATTCACCCGCCCCCCCGCTGGCCGCACCGACGGATCCTGATGCCACCCCCGGGCGCTTCCCGGATAGCGGCAATTTTTCGGACCCGATTTTCACCCAGACTCACGTGTTACCGGCGGAAGCGGTGACTGAAGTGACGCAAGACGATGTTTTGGATCAACCGCAATCCGTTCTTGAACGAACTCCGGACGACCATTCGGTGGAGGTCATCGCGCCCTTGCAGTCTTTGGAATCCAGTGCAACCGTCCCTGGTTCGGAGCCTTCCCGGCTGGCGTTGCCCACCGAGCGGGCCCCTGCAGATCGTTATTCGCTGGGAACGGCCAGTCAGCCGGATTCGCAGCCGGAAGGGTTGTCCCTGGAGGAAGAAAACGCTTCGCGTTATGCCGAATTGGATCAGGCACCAACGACCGAAGAGGTCGAACGCCCGCCTTCTCAGGCAACGTTGGAATCACGCTACTCGTCCCCTCCGGAAACTTCACAAGAGCCCGAAACGCGGTCGGATCAACAGCCCACGGAAGAACGCGAGGATTGGGACCAGGCCACGGCACCGTTTCAGCCGACGGGTCGGCAACGGGACTCAGCAGTCCCCCGGGCGGAACTCGCCCCTCGATTCCAGGACCCCGAACCCCTGGGAACAAGAGTCAGGAGTACGGATCCGCTTTCAGCCGAATCAATAGAAGCGGCTGTTGTGGTTCGTGAAACGCCCGCGCGGGATGAAGACTCCGGCAGGCCTCGAGTTGCGGCCAAGGTGGAAATGGACCAGTCGCTACCTCGCCAGGAGCAAGATCGCTCGGCAACACGTAGCTGGTCCGCAGGCTTATTACTCCTGGGGCTGTTTGCCTCACTCGCTATCAACGCCTACATGGGGTGGATTAGCTATTCAGCGGTTCATCGCTATCGCGAACTTGTGGATGATTTTCCTGCGGCGGCGTAGTACGGTTGCCAGCCGTCACTTGACGCGGCGTCGCAGCCAGCGTTTCAGATAGATTTGAGCCGTGTTCCGGTCAGGAAAACGGACGACGTCATATTCGGCTGAGACCTGTTTGTCTTTCGGCAATTTTTGAATTTGGTTTTCAGCCCATTTCACAGCCATCCGGGACGAATGGAAGAGGTCAGCTTGACGCTGGTTTCCGCGTTTTCCGTAATTCAATAACGTCACGAAGTGCGGCCATTCGGCAAACGGATCGTTGTAGGGTAAATGGTCCAACCGCTTGAGCACCTGTGCTTCGATCTCCGCAAAATCGCTCCCGAAATGTTTGGCAAACAGCCGCTTGTTTTCCGCAATCATCGATGCCTTGTCGGTTTGAATACTGCCTTGTAGCGGTCCAATCCTGGACAAATTTCGAATGTAGGTCGCGTACGATTTTTTCTGAGAACGTGCCAGATGATACGTCAGAGCCCAGGCGGTAGCGTAGCCCGTTGAGGAGAGTCGTGCAGCACCCACAGTATGTTCAACGAGTTGCCCGGCGCCGGTGCCAGCGGGACGGTCCTTTCGATACTGTTCGATTTCGAACATGCGTAGA
This sequence comes from Planctomycetaceae bacterium, assembly GCA_002726515.1. Classification (GTDB taxonomy): domain Bacteria; phylum Planctomycetota; class Planctomycetia; order Pirellulales; family Pirellulaceae. Next base: position 7,260 of record PBTE01000089.1, read on the forward strand.
TCGTTCACCTTTCCGGCTCCTTTCCAGCGCATTCGTTTTCCGAAGGACGTGGGCGAGAGATATTCTGCAAAACCTTCGGAAATCCACATCGGCCAGACCGAGAGTCGCTGTTGAACTCCGATGTTGTGCAGGATTTGGTGAGATCCCTCATGGGCTATCGTTGATATCGACTGTTGGTTTCCCAGTTCCCGGTTGAGCTTTTCAATAGAAGTTTCTTCTGTCAGCACGACGTGATTCGAAACGGTGTTGTAGTAGGCGACAACACCCGGAGGCATGCGCTGAAAATTCTGGTATTCCCGTTTCGTACGAAACATAATGACTACCAGTGGCACAATTGGCTCATGGACTTCGAGTGCCATATTCTTCAAATACCCCGTGACACCCGGCAGCAGGCTTTCCAGAATCCTTCGCGTCATATCAGCAAATTCCGGACTCGTGTTGTAGAGAAACACGTAGTGTTTTGTTTTACGTAGCGTCAGATGAGCCAGTTTTTTGTCAAGCTGCAGGGCCCGTGCGGTTTCATCGTGGCTCAGAGGTACGAATGGACGCTGCGTAGCAGAAGCTTCACCCGGAGTGCGGCTCACGAGTTTTCCGTCGGGCAGCATGACGATGCCGTTTTTTCCGACGCGGGCGTGCACCAGGGCCACCACGGCCTTCCCAGCTTCATCGGTCGTAACGACCCGTTTTTTCTCTCCGGGCCGGATTTTTCCCTGAGGGATATTGAGTCCGAAAATCCTGGGATCGATGCGGGGGGCTGGTGCGGTCGATTCCTGCTGTAACACTTTTTCCCCGGCAGGGGCCGGCCGGATTTCCAGAAGGACCAACGGACTCAAGCCGACAATGCAGAACAACACCAAGAGAAAGGATCTGCAATTTCGCAGCCTGACTGGCATAGCGGCGTCCATAAAACGGCGGTGTGACAGGAGATGGTGATTCAAATTGTGATTTCCAGCGGGAACTGCCGACCGTCATCCAGTCGCCTGCGAACTCGGCACGAATTCGAACGTTCTGAGAGGAAGCTGGCATTCATCGTGCTGGCTGCCGCTCTTCACGGACGACGACCTTATTGCGGGCGCCGGTGTGGACCGCTGATCATCCAGATGACGCCACCTGCTGTAGTTTATCAAAAGCCTGGGAAGAAAGCAGCGAACCACGAGACTGTTTTCCCGGATTGTCACACCGTGAAGGGGTCCGGCGGCGCAGCGGTCGATAGAGTGGCAAGGGATGAAATCGTCGCCTGCAGTGGAAAGAATCGAGGTGGGTGTTCCTGCCGTGTTCAAGTGCGGGTCATCTTCCCACTGATGCAAGTGGACGTTCTACGCGGCTCGCGAAGGCGCAACAAGATAACGCGAATAGATTTTCCAATATTGTTGAAAATTTTGTTCCGTGGAATGTTGTTCCGCCAGGGCTCGTGCAGCCACCCCCATGGCTCGTCGTTTGTTGGGACAGGTCAGAGTCAGCAGATGCCGAATGAGATCATCTGTGTCGGTGGGGTCCGAAATCAAGAACCCTTCGCGCCCGTGAGAAATCAGTTCTCCCGCGCCATTCCATGTGGTGGTGATGATTGGTAGGCCGCACGCCATGGCTTCTAGGACGACGAGGCTGCAAGCGTCGTAGTACGTGGGATGGACACAGATATCGGCGGCCGCATAGAACGGCAACGGATCTTCGACAGGTCCTATCATCCAAACGTCGGCATCCTTACCGATTGGTCTTGGGAGAGGTGCGCGAAGATGTCGTCCGCCGCACACCGCCAACCGTACCGGCAGACCCTGCCGGACCAGTTTGTGATGTGCTCGTAAGAGAGTCGGTAATCCTTTGAGCTGAAAGTTGTGGGCCACAATCAGCAGTAGGATTTCGTGGTCAGCAATCCCCAGTTTTTTTCGAACGTGACTTCGGTTCGGGATGCAGTTTTTCGGTGAAAAGCGATCGACGTCAACACCGTTATGGATCGTGTGAATTAAGTGCGACGGCACACCATGGAATCGCTGGATGTCACGAGCCACCATCTGGGAGAGTGCGATATAAACTCGTTGATGGGACGCGTACTGGCGGGCCAGAAATTGATTCATGTGGCGATGACGAGGAAGTTGACGCGTGAGTTGGCGATGGATGGCTTGTTGCCACTTGGGGCGCCAGGCGTTGTTGCGTTCCCGGTTCGCAACTCTTGAGCCGAAATGCGGTTGAAAAATGTCACCTGACCAGGAGACACCCATGTCGTGGGTAACGTCGGGAGAAAGTCTCGGCAAATAACGTTCTACCGCCGACGCAAAGGAAAACGGTGAGCGTCCACCCGACAGGTAATGAGGTTGAATCGCCATCGACAACTCTTCTTTGCCGAACTGGCGCGCTAGAACATGTACCTCGCAGCCTTGCCGCAGGAGCCATTCAGCGAATTGATATGTCCATTGCTGGGCGCCGCCCAAAGTACGATCAAAGCGGTCAATTACCAGGGCAGTTTTCATTGGTAAATCTGAACGGGTCGAGTGAGCACGAAGTCGTCAGCGTTGGTATTACCCGCCACCGTAGTCAACCTGTATCGGACACCTGTCCGCTTTGGTGTATCGTCTGGCAATGGCAAGCAGATTTAGACTTTATCGGTTACAACGATTAGGCCGATAACCAACTGCTGAAGTAGGGCGTTCGTGTACCGCGAAGCTAGCACCTTGCTTGAGAACGGTTTTTCCCCGACTGGATACAATCGGACCCCTTGAGCAGGCGAGTTGATCGGGTTTCTTGGCTTCAAGAACTCGCTTTTCCTCATGAGCAGCGAGAGAACGAATGGACGCATGTGAGTTCACGGTCGTTATTCCGGCCTTCAATTACGGGCGTTACCTTCGTCGCGCGATCGATTCTGTGTTGGTGCAAGCGGGCGACGACTACGAGTTAATCGTGGTCGACGATGGATCCACCGATGACACATCGGAGATTGCGCGGTCCTATGGCGGGCGCTTGCGATACTTTCAGCAGCACAACCAGGGACCCTACCTTGCCTGCCGCAAGGGGTACGAGGAATCACTCGGCCGGTACCTGATTTTTCTGGATGCTGATGACCGCCTCTGCCCGGATGCTCTGACACATCTGCGTCGGAAGACGCAGCGGAACCCTCTCCCTGGGTTGGTGGTCGGCCGCTACGTCAACATTCATGCTGACCGACGTCGTTTTTCGCTACCGGTCGGGGTTACATCATCCCCTCAAAAGAATTTTGCACGTTTCCTGGCTGGCAAGCTGGATATCTGTACCGGTGCTGCGGCGATCCATCGTGACGGTGTCGGACTACTGGAACCCTACCTCGGGCGAATTCGGTGCGGGATGGAGACGGCTTGTGTTGCGCAGACACTTTGGCATTTTCCAGCGGTGGCAATCACTGACGTCCTCTTGGAGGTTCACGATCACCCGGGTCGTCTGCGCGACAACATGGGTGAAATCAAGAACGCGGGGACGGAGTTGGTGGATGCGGTGTTCAATCCGGAGATTTTGCCGCCAAGAGCGTTTAAATTTAAAAAGCGGTATGCGGCCCGCCTGCTCCGCGATCGCGCGAGGTCTTACCATCGTGCGGGCATGCACGCCCAGACGCGAACTCATTTTCAAAAAGCGTGTCGGACAGACTGGCGGTCGGTTGCCGACTTTCGCAATGCCCGAAGATATCTCGTCAGCACCTGGCACGATGTGCTCGTCGGGTCGGAAATGGAGGAAATCACGCACGGCGGCGACCGTGCGGACGGGGTAGTTCAAGCTGCTGGAGCGCACCCGGTGTGGGGGCACCGACTACAGATTAACAAGGATCCACTGGGGACTGTGGCTCAATGTGCCGGACTGGGGGATAACGTGGCACTGCGTTTGCGCCGTCCAACACTGGTGGTCAACCAACCTCGGGATATCCGCTACATACTTGTTGAACACGCAGAGACCTTTGGTCGGACAGGATTTCAGCATGGTTTTCGCCAGTTTCTGCGACGGAGCCTTTTTACCCGCGAAGGAAAAGACCACCTTGGAAGTCGCCGTCTGATTCAGCCGCTGTTTCGGCGGCGTAGCATTGGCAGTTTTGATGGAGGAGTTGCCAGAGTCATTTCAGATTATACGGCGAACTGGCGAGACGGGCAGTCTTTGGAACTTGTTTCTGAAATCATGGAACTGGCCTTACGCGTTGCGTCTCGGGTAATCTTTGGTATTAACGAGTTGCAACTCGGTCGGGAGGCTCTTGACGCCATTACGATCGGGCATAGGCAGTTGGTCAAAAACGTTCGGTCATTGGTAACGCCGCCTCCCTGGCTACCGATTAAGAGAAATCGTGTTTACAGCAAAGTGTTAGCGGACTTGGATCAAAAAATGACCGAGCGGATTCAAGATCGACGTCGAGAGCCTGCCGGAGATTTTAATTTGCTTTCCGAACTGGTAGCCTTCCGAGACCGACGCGGTAAGGCGTTGCGTGACGAACAGATCAGTGACCACACGATGCCCACCTTTGTGGCGGCTTACGAACCCACGGCAAACTCGATTACCGCGGCGCTGTATCTGTTGGCGAAGCACCCTGAGTATCAGCGGCGTATTCACGACGAACTGGACCAGGTCGATTGGACACCGGGAGCTGGTTGTACCGAACAACTTCCGGTCACGATGCTTGCTATTCATGAAACGCTGCGACTGTTTCCGTCAGGCTGGTTGATTTCGCGTCAGGCACGCAAGCGACATACGTTACCAAGCGGAGCGGTTGTCAAGCCCGGGACGGATGTCTACATGAGTCCTTTTGTCATTCACCGTGACGAGCGGCACTATGACGATCCTCTGTCGTTTCGGCCGGAACGCTTTGACGGCCGGTTGCAACAGTACCGTGCAGCGGGAACCTATTTACCATTTGGAATAGGTCCGCAGGCCTGTTTGGGTGAGTACCTTGCCAAGTCGATCGTCACCACGGCCGTCGCGGTGATTCTCAAAGATTATGCAATCTCAATAGGTTCAGAGACCTCTCTCCACGTGGAATCCATGAACCTGTTCACCATTCAACTGAACGGTCCGGTTCCGGTGGTTCTTCGTCGTCGCCACCTCGCGAAACAAGCGGCGTGACCGGGATCGAAAACTGTCCGTTCACATGATGTGCGACCATTTTCCATGTCGTCACCGGTCTTGGTTGGCGGTTCGCCGTCTTCTCACCCCGGGAAAAATAGTCTCCGGGAACGCTGGCCGGGAACATTGAAATCTTCTCGGAGCATTAATTCTTGACAGAACCCTGCTCATCGGACCGTGCGCGTGGTGCCTTCCAGTTGATTCAGCGCTCGATTGATGACCCGGACGACGTATTTTCCTCCTGCGAAAAGATCGGATTGCGGGTTCAAGGCAGCGTGCATCTCCTGGATCACCGGGATGGCGAGTTCGTCGATTTCATCCAGTACGATGGCGGCTTGTAAGCGTTCCCATTGTTCTCCTTCGGATAACACGGCCGTGATGGTGGCCAGCGCATCATCGGCATGTCCCATTCGGCACAGCGCACGTGCGGCGGCCACGCGAACGGGTACCGAGGGGTCGCTCAAGTGTTGTGTCACCAGGTCCTGA
>PBTE01000090.1 GCA_002726515.1 Planctomycetaceae bacterium
CGTGTGGGTCAATGGAGAGGAAATTGCCGACACGTTGACACAAAGTCCGGCAAAACCGGGTGAGGCCCGAGCCCGAGTCCAACTGACCGCCGGAACCAACCACTTGCTGATGAAGGTCGCCAACGGAAAAGGAAAGGCTGAATTCTACTTCGATGCCTCAGTGCAGGGCTTGTCCGACGAGGTTCGAGCCATCTTAAATAAGCCGATTGCCGACCGGACATCTGATGAGACGCGGCGTTTCTTTCTCGATTATGGCACACGTACGTCAAAGTACGAGAAACTGGCCCGTCGCATTGACAAATTATCTGACACAGTTTCCCGTAGCGTTAGCGTCGAATTAGTGGTCAACGGTTACCCGGTCGACACGATGAGAATCGAAGCGGACGGGACGATGCAGAAAGTCTCTTTCGAAACCAGAATTCAGCGCAGCAGCTGGGTGGCCATGCGGATTCTCCCATCCTCCCACACCAATCCTGTTTTTGTTCTGGTTGATGATCAACCAATTCGCGCCAGTCGAAGAAGTGCCCGCTGGTGCCTGGAAGGTGTTAAGAAGTGCCACCTGCAAAAGGAACAATTTATCGACGAAGACGAAATCGAAGAGTTTCACAAAACCTACGAACATGCCCGGGCTGCTTATGAGAAAATCCTGGCGGAGTGTGACTTCGAGTAGCTACCCGACCGAACCCACAGCTGACAGGGATCTTAATCTTCTTTTGAGTCCTGATTTGAGGCTGGGAGCTTGTCGTAAGAAGGTGTCTCCGGTTTTGCTCGTTTTTCGGTTGTTGCTGGCTCGAGAGTCTTTCGATGGAAATCCCGTCGGAATTCGTCTCTTTTCCTTCGTTCCGTGGTTGATCATTTGGAAATTAAGTACATTACGTTTGAAGGGGACAGAAATGAATGTCTTTAATCGGTGGGCAATCGCCCTACTGGGCTTGATTGGTAGCCACCTACCGGGAAACTCGTTGGCGTTTGACGCCGTCACCGCAGGGTTGAACAACACGGACCCGGTCATTCTCGCCCAGGCGAAACAGCCGTCTACTCCTCACGAGCAAATCACGCTGGATCTTGGTGGTGAGGTCACGATGAAACTGGTCCGTATCCCACCAGGCGAGTTCATCATGGGGAGCCAGCCCTCCGACGTGACCAAGGCCGCACTGGAACTCAAGCAGGCGCAGCTTGCAAGGTTCGCGAAGAGGTACGGCGCCCGGGAAAACTGGTTCGGGGATCAGATGCCCCGCCACCGCGTTCGCATGGACCGTGCCATTTGCCTGGGCAAGTACGAAGTGACCAACGGGCAGTATCGTCGGTTCCGACCGGATCACGACTCCGGGAAGTATAAAGGCCTGGATTTGAATGATGACAGGCTCCCGGTGGTTCGGGTTTCCTGGGATGATGCCCAGGCATTTTGTCGTTGGCTGAGCGAGCAAACGGGGCGAACCGTGCGGTTGCCGACAGAGTCCGAGTGGGAGTATGCCTGCCGGGCCGGCACGACGACGGTCAACTGGTGGGGTGACCGGATGGACGCGGCAAGCCGCGTGGCCAATCTGGCCGACCGGACGGCGCACACCCTCTGGGGGTGGGACTTCGCCTTGCAAGAGGCCAGCGACGGATACGCCGTGGCAGCGCCGGCGGGTCATTTTCTCCCCAATCCATTCGGACTGCACGATATGATCGGCAATGTTTGGGAGTGGTGTGAAGACGTCTGGCGGGACAGCTACGATGGTGCCCCCACCGATGGCAGCGCGTGGATCAAAGCCACCAAACAGGGCCGTCGTGTGGTGCGTGGGGCCTCATGGCACAACTACCCCAACGGTTGCCAGAGCTCCTTTCGCGGCCGAGGCTCGCCTCACTATCGTGGCAGCCATACGGGCTTTCGGGTCGTCGTTTCCGATCCTGACCTCTCCGTTGGGTTTCGTGATTCTTCGGAGAATCCCTGACTGAAATTTTCCCGTCAGCAGTTGTGTGACCGATGTCAAAGATGACTCCTCGTTTCAGCACAGCAGACCGACAGCCGGCGATCAATCGTGCAGCTAGCAGCGATCCCGGCATCCCAATCGCAATTCCCGAGTTCAGCCCACGTCTTCGAAATTGAAGGAATGTCGATAGGAGATATCTCATCGGTGGCCATTACGAGACTGAATTTCCCCAATAGATCAAAATCGGTGTTGATTTGTGCAACCTAGTTAGTCTGTAGGTGCGCATGAACTCAAAACAGTTGGAGAGTGCGATCCAACGGCGTCGATATTACTAGTGAAGAAACCCGATTCCTGGACGAATTACGAAGGACGTAATTCAGGTCGAAAGTGGGCAGAAATAAGAAAGTCCGGGGAACCATTTTGATCTAAGGGAGAAGGGATTCATGAACAGCGCAACTCTTATTGAAGTCACGAAACATTGGGTACGAGCGTTAACAGAAATCGGCGTGTTGTTGATCGCCCTGAGCATTGTTGCCGCGATCTTGTTAGGTGACGCCGTGCCATTTTTAGGCGGATCAGCCGGTGTCGTGTCGCGAATCACTGAATTGATCTCTGCACTCGGAAACGAAGGTGTTGTCGGTTTGGTCGCGCTCGGCGTGATCCTTTACATCTTCAACAAGAAGAACGACATCTAGCGATCCAGTTTCGCACTGGAAGGTAAGCTACAACGGCCACCCTGCATCTCGGGGTGGCCGTTTTTGTGCGCCTTTTCAGGGGACTATCGCCGCAGATGCGGCCGCAGGCGCGCCAGAAACCGTTGCGACACTTCGCGAAACGCCCTGCCATCAACACCGGCTGTGGCAACGGCCCCCACGCTCGTCAACCTGCGTAACAGGGCAAGTATCCCCGGCAGGATTCGAACCTGCAACCTTCGGCTCCGGAGGCCGACGCTCTATCCAATTGAGCTACGGAGACATCCGTGAAAGTACAACCTGAATTACAGATCACGGCGCGGACAAGGAGATCAGAGGGAGATGTCGTTGGCCCGGATGCTTCCCTCCGCTGTCGCCTGCTCCTATCGGCGTCCATCCACTCCTAAAAACAATTTATGCTAAAGCCGGCTGGTTCGGAAGGTCCCCTTCCAAAGACAGGCACACAGGTGGTCATACAAGCGACACCCTCAGGCGGACAGGCTTGTAACTTTGAGAACCGGTTGCTAATTGACTATTAACGTCGTCGCAGGATGGAAAAAGCAAACTGACGGCGCAGCTCTGGATGGTTCGCGCCCAAGTGAATCCACAACAAAGCCAACTCTTCCAGCTTCCGGGCTGATTCAAGTCTTCCTGCATCCACTGCCTCAAAACCGACATCCGACACCAACTGCATCACGACATCCTTGCCGGCTTGATCATCGCCACAGACAAACATCACAGCACGCTGCGATCCGAAAACCGGCGAGACCATGTTCTCGGTTCCCGTCTGATTGAATGCCTTGTAAACCCGAGCTCCGCGAGCCCATTGGGCGACCTGCTGCGCACCGGATGTGTCCTGGGGAACATCCAATCCCGCCAGGCTGCCCTTCAAAGGATTCGTACAATCGATGACCACCTTTCCCGATAGATCTCCTGCCGATTGGATTGCATTTTTTGTCGCACGCCATGGTGTCGCCAGCAAAACAACGTCCGCCTGGGAAGTTACTTCTGCTGCCATGCCAACGTTGTATCCTTCCGTGACGAGCCGGTTTGATTTGCTGTCGTGGGGATTTCTGACACCAAACAAGATTCGATGTCCCTGCAACTTCCAAGCGGCCCCCAGGGTGGTGCCGACTCTCCCGGCACCAATGATCGCAACATCCATATTCATTGCTCCTACCGATTCAGATCTTGACAGGTCCGTGGGTCATTCTACCTGTCGCCATGTGCGCTTAGAATTGCCCTTATGCGAAACGATGGATCTTATATCTGCCCTGCATGTGGCGAAGAAATCGTGGTGCCTCTCGACCTGTCGGCGGGAGATCGTCAAGAGTATGTAGAAGATTGCCCCGTTTGCTGCCGACCGAATGTGATTTTTGTTGCGATCGAAGAGAACGGCGAAGTAAGGGTGTGGTCCCAGGCTGAATGAGGCCCCTCGAGAAACTCGACACTCACCTTGCCTGAATACGACACGCAGAAGCGGCAACGGCCGATGGGACCCGAAGAAAACAAACTACGCGACGTCTGGCTCGTGTGGGAAGGGAAAGAAACAAAGCAGACGCCGGTCGCTGGGAAAAGTCAGTGATCCATCCAGACTTAATCCTCAACACTCGCAGGAGCGTCAAAGCGGCCGAACACCATACGTCCAGCGCTGGTTTGTAGTACGCTCGTAACCGAAATGCGGACCTTTTGGTTGATGTGCTCTCGTCCTCCTTCGACAACGATCATGGTCCCGTCATCCAGGTAGCCAACTCCCTGACCGGCCTCTTCTCCCGCTTTAACGATCCGCACTTCCACCTGCTCCCCTGGCAAAAAAACCGGCTTCAACGCGTTGGCCAGATCGTTGAGGTTAATGACTTCCACACTATTCAGGCGAGCAACTTTATTCAGATTGTAGTCGCCTGTCACCACTTTACCGTTCATGTGCCGAGCCAGGATCACAAGTTTCATATCGACGGGGAGATTTGCCATTTCACGTAACTCGTGTTCGTGAATGTGTAAATCAATCTCCTTGTTCGCCCGTAGTCGATTGAGGATGTCCAGCCCCCTCCTGCCCCGGCTACGCCGCAGCTTGTCACTACTATCAGCAATGCCTTGTAGCTCGGCAAGCACAAATCGCGGGATGAGAATTTGATTGTCAGTAAACTGCGTTTCCACAACGTCGGCGATGCGGCCATCAATGATAACACTTGTGTCCAAGATGAAGGGCTTCAAGCCTTTCACTTCCTTGGCAAATTCAATGTAGGGAATGATGAAACGGAAATCATCCTTGGTTTGCATCAGCAAGCTGATGCAGGTATAGCAGAGTGCGACCCCAATACCGACTCGGATGGCATCTTGGTAGCGAGTCAGTACTTCAGTCTGTTCCAAAAGTGGTGTAAGTGCGATGCCAATAATGTACGTAAGAAAGAATCCCACCAGGGTGCCGAAATAGACGGTCGAGATGGTGTCGATGCGTTTGGTCGTTACCAGTATGTCAACGACAATCACCAGGGCCGCCAACAATGCAACACCCGCAACAAAGGTGCCGGGCAGCCAGGAATTACCGGCAGGTGGTATTTCAGAACTGATGAACGAAACTGCCGCGCCTACGGCTACCAAAAAAAACACGCAACGAAGTACGAGAAGTGTCATGATATGTCTATTCTAACACACAGTTTCGACCGAGCCGCCCCCCCCATTTGAGGCAAACAATCGCTGATACTGTTGCTGACAATACCGATCGGTCATACCAGCGATATAATCAGCAACGCTCCGTTTCAATCCTATCTGATCGGCTCTTCGCTGAAATCTCTTCGGCAACCAATGTGGATTCCGTTGAAATCCAAGAAACATTTCTCTCAGTTGGTTCTGAGCTAGCTTCCGCTGTTGAATCAGTTTTTCATGGCGGTAGACTTGTTCGTGAAGAAACACTTCAAGCTCTGATTTTTTTTCTTCCAATGCGCTCCCAACCCCTAGGTGGAAACCAGCCGCGTGTACGGCTGTTGCGTTGGCGGGCCTGTGTTCCCGTAACCAGGTTCCACAGTGATCCAGGACATCGCCGACCTGCCAATCGATGAGTTCGTGAACGACACTTTTGCGCAGCATCCGGCCTTCTAAGTCGTGATTTCGCTCCAGAACTCGATCCACCACCTCCGCCACGAGGCACGTCTCTCTCAGTTCGTGCAACGTGACAAGTCCCAACTCCAGAGCATCATCAGTATCATGGGAATCATAAGTGATACTATCGGCCAAGTCGACAACCTGAACTTCAAGAATTGGGCTAGGTCCGCTCTGCTTTTGAGCTCTCGCTCGTTGTCCAGCCAACACTTCACGTGTCAGGTTCAGTCCGGGAAACTCGGCGTAACGGATTTCCAATTCTCGAATAAGGCACAAGGCGTAAACGTTATGTGAGAATCCACCCTCACCGCTCAAGCATTCATCCAGAGCATCTTCCCCGGCATGACCAAAGGGAGGGTGCCCGATGTCGTGCAGGAATGCCAGAGCTTCAATCAAATCCTCGTTCAGCCGTAAAGCACGTCCAATGGTGCGAGCGATGGACGCAACCTCCAGGGTGTGAGTAAGCCGGGTCCGATGGTAGTCGCCCATGTGTCCCGTGAAGACCTGGGTTTTATCTGCCAATCGACGATAAGCCGCACTGTGCAGTACACGGTCTCGATCACGCTGATAAGGACCCCGGTAGAGGTGTTCGGTCTCCGGATATTCGCGGCCCGTCGATTGCGCGCTGTGCATCGCATACGGAGCGAGCAAGATCTGTTCACGCTCAGCGGTTGTCTGAAAAAAATTCATCGAAGAGGAAAAGTAATGCGTAGCAGATGGTTGCTGGAACGGTCCCCTGGACCCCCCAACAGGGCTTTCCAGGCCTGCGGGGTCGATAACCGATCGCCGGTCATGGCCCCGGGACGGCCGTCTATTGTGGCAGCCCACCGACAACGAGCTTAATCGAAGACACGGTGGGCTGAAACCGGAGGTGCAGCCGACCGTCAGCTGTCCAGGGGCCTCGGATGTTGCGACTTGCCGACAACCAACTCCTTTGCTAGAACGCAGAACATGTCCACGGCGGTGCTGGAGAAACAAGAACCGGAGCTCATCCGTATACGAGGGGCACGCGTCCACAATCTCCAGAATATCGACATCGATATTCCTCGTAACCAACTGGTGGTTCTCACAGGGTTGAGTGGTTCAGGTAAAAGTTCGCTGGCATTCGATACTTTGTACGCAGAAGGCCAACGGCAGTATATCGAAAGCCTTTCGGTTTACTCCAGGCAATTTTTCGATCAACTCGAACGCCCGAATGTCGACCAGATTGTAGGTCTTCAGCCCACCCTCTGCATTGATCAACGTCCGGGCAATCAAAATCCACGAAGTACCGTGGCAACAGCAACAGAAATCTATGACTACCTACGTCTCTTAATGGCTCGACTGGGAGTTGTTCACTGCCATCAATGCGGGGGGCCGATTCATCAACAAACGGAGCAACAGATTTCGGAAACTCTGATGCAGTTTCCAGAAGGCACCAAAACAATGGTGATCGCGCCAATCGTTCGCCAACGGCGCGGAAAGCACGAGGATTGTTTTGCCGAGATTCGCAAAGCGGGGTTTGTGCGAGCTCGTGTCGATGGCCACGTTTATGACCTCGACAACCTTCCTGACATCTCGGCAAAAAAACAACACAGCATCGACGCCATCGTCGACCGTATCATCATTCGACCGGGGATCGAAGGAAGACTGGCCGAGTCAATCCAGATGGCCGTCAAGCATGGCTCCGGCACGATGGCAGCATGTTACCTGCAACCCCAGCAGGATCCCAAGGCCACGGACGGCGTGTGGGAGGAACGCTTGTTTAGTACTCGTTATGCATGTCCAACCTGCGAGATCAGTTACGCGACCATCGAGCCGCGAAGTTTCAGTTTCAACAGCCCTCAAGGTGCGTGTCCTGTTTGCGAAGGCCTGGGAACCCGTGTCGCATTCGACCCGGACATGGTGTTTCCCAACCGCAATCTTTCACTCGCCGAGGATGCCATCGCACCCTGGAAAGGAGCATCGGCCGCACAGACGAAGAAGCGTCAGCTTTGGTTGCATGGATTTCTGGAAAAACACAGCCTGGATTGGAACACGAACTGGGCAAACGTAGATGACCACATTTTTGAAAAACTTTTATTTGGTGACAACAATGAATTCGTCGGAGTTCTGGTTCAGTTGGAAAAAGAACTGGTCACCACAACACGTGAGAAGCAGCGGCAGCAGCTCGAGTCGTTCCGACCGAAACTGACTTGCAATGCCTGCCAAGGGACGCGACTGCGGGGTGAGGCGAGGGCTGTCAAACTGGGCGGCAAGGGAATTGACGAGATCAATGATCTTTCGATCCTTGACGGAATATCTTTTTTCGAAAATCTATCGTTTTGTCCGCAGGAACTGAAAATTGCAGGACCCCTGGTCGTGGAAATCATCCAACGACTGCGATTTTTGGAAGAAGTGGGAGTACCCTATCTTACCCTTGGTCGGTCGGCCGACACGTTGAGCGGCGGAGAAAGGCAGCGAGTGCGTCTGGCAACCAGCATCGGATCTGGGCTGGTGGGGGTCTGCTACATTCTGGACGAGCCATCGATTGGTCTCCATCCGCGTGACAACCAGCGACTGATTCAGTCGCTTCGAAAACTACAACAGCAGGGCAACACCGTATTGGTAGTAGAACACGACGAGGCCCTGATGCGTGAGGCTGATTTCCTGATTGACATCGGACCGTCTGCAGGCCGCGCGGGGGGGCAGGTGATATCAATCGGCAAGCCGATCGATGTGGCTGCGGATCCTAAATCGCTCACGGGTCGATACCTTGCGGGCTTAGAACAGATCCCGATCCCGAAACAACGACGACGAGTGGCTCGAACTCGATCACTTCTGATTTCGAAGGCACGGGCCAATAACTTGCAAGGCGTGGACGTCCGTTTTCCATTGGGTGTGCTGGTGTGCCTGACGGGTGTCAGTGGATCGGGAAAAAGTTCCCTCTTGAATGAAACCTTGGCACCCGCCATTTCCCGTCGTTTGGGCACGACGACGGTCCGACCGGGACCTCACGAAAGCCTCCGTGGCGTCAGCCAGATTGACAAACTGGTGGCGATCGACCAGTCACCGATTGGTCGAACTCCACGAAGTTCACCGATCACTTATACAGGTATTTTTGACGAGATCCGCAAAGTATTCAAAGGGACTCGCGAAGCACGGCAGCGAGGATACTCCATGGGGAGATTCAGCTTCAATCTCAAGGGGGGTCGCTGCGAAGACTGCCAAGGACAAGGATTACAAAAGATCGAGATGAATTTCTTGCCCGACCTGTTTGTCTCCTGTGCAACCTGCAGGGGAGCTCGGTTCAACCGGCAGACGCTACAGATTCGCTATCGAGGAAAATCGATTGCTGAGGTGCTGGAACTGCGAATCGACGAAGCACTTGAATATTTTGAGAATCATCCGGCGATTCACCGGGTTCTACAAAGCCTTTACGATATCGGACTGGGATACTTGCCTCTGGGCCAGCCGTCCACCACTCTCTCGGGAGGCGAGGCACAAAGAATCAAACTGGCCACTCAACTGTCGCGAGTTGAAACTGGAAACACTCTTTATCTTCTGGATGAACCCACAACCGGATTGCACTTCGAAGATATAAAAAAACTCCTTCACGTACTCAACCAACTTGTCGGTAGAGGAAATACTGTGATCGTGATCGAACACAATCTTGATGTTATCAAGTCTGCCGACTGGGTGATTGATCTTGGACCAGAAGGTGGGGCAGATGGAGGACACATCGTAGCAGAAGGTACGCCTGAAGACATTGCGGCGGATACCAAGAGTTACACGGGACGGTTCCTGGCCTCAGTCTTGAATGGCCGTAGTTAAACTCATCCTTCCTCAATCGTCGCAATCAGTTCACCACCTGCTTCCTCCTCTGTGGGAGCGACTTTCAGGTCCAAGGTTTTACTCGCCGTGCGAACGATAGCATTCCGAGTCATATCGTTTAACTGACTTGGATGTGGATACGGAGTCACGGGACCCGAATATTCAACGATTTCCAGTTGTGAAATAGCCACATGCATATCGATCACACCATCTTCGGTGGCGAGCAAACGCTGCTCATCCGATATCAACTCGTTGGAAACCCCCGCTGGCACGTCAGCAACTCGAACCGATACGATTTCATGTGCCGACAATTCGCGGAACTTGTCCCAACTGGCACCCGCAACTTGCCACTGCCAGAGATCAACTGCGACACCCACGTTATCGAGCCCGACAGTCTTCGCTAGGGTTACAAGTGCGTCTGGTGAATGAATGAACTGATGTTGCAAACCCTCTCGATGGCCAGCAGTGGCGAGAAAATCAAGTCCTAAAGAAATCGAATGTGGAGCAAGCATCTCGGCAATTTTCGTGAATCGCTGGCGGTGAAACTCAAAATTCTCATGATAGGGTCGATCGTTCGAGGCAGGCATGACGACCGTTCGGCATCCTGTCGCACCCAATCTGGCAGCGACTTCTGCCAAAGCCGAGAGACGTTCCAATTCTTCGTGAAAAACTGCGTCGTCGCCCTGCCAGTTCACCGGCAAGTCGAAACTTCCTAGCACGAGTCCAGCACTTTCAATGAACCTCGCAGTATGGTCATAGCCATTCAAGTCGACCTGCCTGGCAAACGACAGCAAATCGAATTCCATTCCCTTAAAATCGTACGTGAGCGCCAGTTCAATCAGTTCACTCTGATGTCCGGAAATACCCAAAGCGGCCGCGTTTAAATTCAAGAACACCTTTTCTATCCTCCTGTGACATATGTGATAGGCAGCGTACGGGCAGGAAAACACACACCGAGTAAGCGCCAGTCAGTGGGCATTGTTCGCAGCGAACCGGCCTTCAATTTCAAGATGACCGCGACCGCCGTATTATGTCACATGCAGACGGGCACTCCAAGGGTGATCCGCAGTCTTGTCGCCCGGGAAACTTCCGCGGGAAATTGCCCGACCTAGTTGGCACAAGTCCAACGGTCAGGAAAACCTGGCGAACTGTGGTTGTTATACCGACTGGCAAGTCGTCGACCCTTCGCAATGGCTTTGTAATAGACCGGCGAACAGATTCGCCCTGAAATGCCTGCCTTCCGAGACCCGGTCGGCTTTCTCCGCTGGCCGGCAGACTGAAACCAGAATTCTCAACGGGCGTTGGAAAATCCGAACTTGTGTCAGGAGAAAATACTCTGTGATCAGCGGGACGCAGTGGAAAGCTGTCGCATACTGTTAGACATCTGTTTGATCATTTGTCCTCTTGCCAGTTGTCGATGCGTGCGCGAGCTTCTTCAGCCCAGGGACTATTTGGAGCCAGGGCTAAGAAAGAACGCCAGTGGAATTCGGATTGCTCTTCTTCACCTAATTCATCGAGGGTTCGTGCCAGATGGTAATGTACGTCCGGATAGTCTTGGTGACAGCTCAACGCACCACGGAAGGCCGCGACTGCCAACTGAAGTTCGCCTGTTTCCGCAAGGACACATCCCAAATTGGCTCGAGCTTCAACATATTCTTCGTCGAGTTCGATGACCATATAATACCGTTCACGGGCGGCCAGTGTTTCTCCCTGCCGGTAAAGAAGTTCGGCCACTTCAAAGCACAGGTCGGGTCGTGGACCCACGGCGGCCATCACCGCTCGAAACATCTCGGTAGCCCTGCCCAATTCCCCTCGATCCTCTAATTCCAGGGCTGCTTTAATCATTTCATCAGGGGTCAGATGACGTTCGGCGCATGAGTCGTCGAATGACAAAATCGTCTCTTCGGCAATCTCTTCCGGTGATCCTGATTCGTTCACTGGAACACGCAGAGCATCGAAGTCGATCCGCAGTTGCCCACCCGGCTCGATCAAACCCTCACCCTGACGTAGAAGAATCTGCTTTCCCTCAACAATGACCGATAGTTGGGCCAGCGGTCGTTCCACTTCTGGAACATAACGTGCTAACCGCTCCAGTTTTTTTTCGATGGCTGCAGGTGACGCGCCGCTGGCCAGCAACTGGGCCAAATGGCGAGCCGTCGAGACTTCCTGGAAGTCGAAGTACGGCAGACGATTCACCTCGCGCACCGGCACAATTAAACCGCGTCGGTGCCAGCGCCGGATCACCGCCACCGGGACCGCCAACAGATCCGCCAACATGGCAGGGGTGTAGAGGCGGCGCACGCCACGCTCCTGGTCGTGCCCAATCATTCCCAATTGGCGCCAAAGCTGCGTTTCCTGAATGATTTCCAAACGGCCCTCAGCAGCCGCATCTCGAATGCGCGGCTCGAGTAGTTCCTCGTCTTCCAAAGGGAGTTCGTCAGCACCAATAACAATCAAATCGAGTCCCTCTGAGGAGGACTCGACTGGCACTCCACCATGCTGACGCACGAACTGATGCGCTTCGCGTTTGGTAACCCCACCCAACTTGCCTACAAAGGCAACTCGTTTTCCTTGCAACGAATCATCCGTTTCCATCTCGGCCAACTTCACAACGATTTTCCGATTCTCATGCAATTCCAGGTGGCAACTATTGAATTCCACGATTGTAATCCACTCTGCCCCTGGAAGAAAGGCACGCTCGGCTGCAACGGCGGCCTTCTCCCTGAGTAACTGAACTCACTGTCGGCCGGCGGTCTCCAGTGGAACTCCATTAACTTGAAGAACCTAAAGCGTCGCTATCTCATCTCTAGATGGAACAAGCTCATCACCGCAGGCCCAGTGTGTGACACTCGAGCCGCGCATCAGGACAACAAACCGCGTCGGTTGGGAATGCTGACCTTGTGACTTCGTAACAAGTGGTTGAACCCAGTTTTCAAAACCACCTAGACCGATTGAAAAGATGCCGCGTCGTCCGCGTCCAAATCATCGTCTGCCGAAGCACTGGGGATTTCAGACGGATCAGCCTGTTCTTGCGGCTGCTCCTGTGCAGCGTCCGGATATGGCTCGCTCGACGGTGCGAGTGACTCGTCGGCATCTGTCGGAGCCAATGGTACAGGCTCATCGACAACCTGCTCTTGCTGTTGAGAATCGAGAGTCCCCGAGTCATCGTCGCTGACTTCCCCGGTATCCAATGGCACCCGCCTGACCACCGTCTTGGGGCGCATCCCTTGGTAAGTCACCGGGACCCATTTGGCAACGCAGCGGGGAACCGTGACGATTTGCTCTTCGGTTACCATTTTACAAACGCGTACCGGAATCTGTTCAACGCGTTCTTCATATTCATAGCGAATTGTCGTCACGGGAATCCGATGGACCACCTCCTCGGTCTGCCACCGAAACGTTCGAATAGGCACCTTTTGAGTGATTACCTGATCCTCGTAGCTGGTAACCTTCACCGGTACCTGTTGGACGACCTCCTTAGTTTGATAAGTCGTTTGAGGTACTTGTTGGGTTACCACGTTGGGGACCCAGATTTTGGTCACTTTGGTCGTACCTCTTCCTTGAACCGGTACCCAATACAAGCCGGCTCTTTGCCAGCGTCGGGCACCCGTGTTCGTATCCGTATAGTATTGCCGGCTTCGCCACCTCAAGCGCTGGCGACTTGGTCCCGGCGTGTGATGAACCTGGTTGACAAACTGCCCCAGGTCAACTTTCTGAGTACGCATCGTCACAACCGGTTCCTGAGTCGTGAAAGCTCGATCTTGCATCACGGTCTTAACCACGGGCCTGCGAACGGTGTACTGCCGTTCTCGCTCCTGTGTCTCCCACACAGGCTTCCTGACCTGATAGCGTTGCTCACGAACACTCGTCTCCGTCACCGGCTTAGCAACGCGATAGCGACGCTCTTTAGTCTGCGTCTGCCAGACAGGACGTTGAGTTACCACCTTCCGTTCTTCAAACACTGTTTCGTAAACCAGGCGGTAAGCCGTTATGGGTTGTTGTTCATACACTGTGTGGCAAATGACACGATAGTCACAACAACACTGAGCATGACTGACGTTGCTCAGTGGCAAGAGAAACAAAAATGAAACCAGCAGCAGGTAGCGTTTCATTGCTCAAATGTCCTCGTCAGAAAAGACAGTGCGTTGGAAATAACGCGGGATAAGGAGCCTGTTTTCGATGCGCCCGGGACAATCACCAGCGATCGCAGGCTCAAAGACTCTACGGACGGGATCGCAAATAGTAGTCTGGCTCACGGGCCACGACAATCCCAACCAACATTAATTCTACCAACGAAATCCTCGGTTCGACATGAGCTATTGCGTTTTCTGCGCAAAGACAGCATGCAAGGCTGGCAGAGTCTACTCAATCCCTAGAATTTAACAGCGGTGGCCCTTGCGATCGGAACAGCCGGCTTGTTAATTGGGAGAATACTCCTTGAGGAATCCTTTGAACAACACCAGATGTTCCTCTTCATCAGCTAGCAAGCGAATGCAGAGATCTTGAGTGACGTAGTCGTCACCCTCAGTCGCTCGAATAATTTTCTTGTATTGATCACATGCTGCCTGTTCAGCTTCGATCACCGCTTCGATGACATTCACTACATCGGTCGTGTCATCCGGCGGTTGTCTTTGCACTCCCACGGTCACGGAAGCAGATCCTGGCACCAGTTCGACCGCAACGTCCGTCGCCAGCGATTTCTTGATCTCTTCGGCACGCACACCATCAAGGTTTGTGCTGTTAGCTACGTAATTCATGACCGTTTCGAACTCCATACAATAAACGACCTTCAACATGTCAATAACTTCTTCAGTGGTTGCCATGGAATTTCCTCTATTGCTGAGTTTTTTGATGATTGAATTGCTCCAAAGCTCTACGGGCCTGAGCTTGTAAACGGCCATTCGCGTTCCCATTCAGAAGTCTCTCAATGGCCGACTCCAGTTGGTCCAAATCGGCAGTTGGATTAGCATGTACCAGTTGTTCCGAGGCGCGCAGGCCATTAATGATGATGGAGTTTCTTTTCCACTCCCTCCCCGATTCTTCTCGCTCGCGACGTACCGCTTGAGTCTGGTCGAGGTCAATCATCTCCAACAGCGTTTCCAGTGATCTGATATCGCCGTGACGGGCCAAACCGGTAGCAGAATTGTAACGAACGTTCGTTACAGAGTCCTGGCACATGATGGCCAATCGATCCAGATCTCGCTTGTCACCCATCACCCCCAGGGCATAGGCGGCGGCTGAGCGGAGTTTATCACGCCCCCCTCCATCGGTGCTTGAATCAGACCGCTCGGAAGCCGCCGCATAGACGGCTGACCTTATTTCTTCGACCTGAATCTGTTCTGTTAATTTGAAGTTCTGTGCCAACACCGCGATGGCTTCGATCGCTGATTGACGCACGTAAATGTCCCCAAAATCATCCGCACTTTGGGCCACATAGTCTTCCCTCTTCGCTGCAGCAGCCAACGCCGGTATCACGAGGGAAAGTTCAAACTCTCCCAACGCTCGACAAAGAAAGACTCGTGATTGAATGGCTGACTTTCTCTCGGATTGATCCTGAGGCGAGTTCCCTGTCGGATAGGGCACTTCCAGAGTATCTTGGAGGAGAGTGGCTAGTCTGCTGGCCAACTCCTGATTTTGCCTAAAACTGGCATTGCCCGGTTTTTGAAGTTCCTTGGCTAAATTCCAAGCTGTTTGCCAACGGTGATCACCGCCCCTGACGAGGTCCTGAACGAGTTTTTCCGGTGATGATCCTAAATGGGCCACCCAACTGAACAACAACCAGACCGTAGCGATAATCACCACGATGATGGCGGGAATGACAAACAACTGAAGGATAAAACCTGCCGTCGGTACCTCGACCGGCGGAAGCGCCTGATCCGGGGAAAAGGGCTGGTCAGTAGCGTTGTCTTCAGTTGTAGAAGATACTTTGGTCATAGGGCCGATTGAATAGCAGTGAAACAGTTTAAACTGCGATGGAATGGAGAACTGTGATACGACAACCACTCTCCTGATGTCGCTCATGCGGCGAACAGTTCACCTGACCTAAAGTGTAGACGCCCGATGCGGCAGGTCAACCACTTGCATTGTACTTCACCGAACCCATGCAATTTCTGGAATTGACACTCGATACGCCCGAAGAAAACCTGGCGTTGGACGAAGCGTTAAGCGAAACGGCCGAGGGTAACCCGGACTTCCCGGAAACTCTGCGAATTTGGGAGCCTCAAGCATTGATGGTCGTGGTGGGAAGATCGTCTCGCGTGAGCAGTGAAACTCATTCTGCCATCTGCCGGCGAGACGGAGTACCCATTTTGCGCCGGACCAGCGGGGGTGCAGCAATCGTGACAGGAGTGGGCTGCTTGATGTATGCACTCATTCTCAGTTCTAAGCGACGATCCGGATTACGTATGATCGACCGTGCACATCAATTCGTGCTGAACAGTCTGGCCGTCGCCTTGTCGAGTCGAATTCCCGGCATCCACCGCGCGGGCATCAGTGACCTCGTCACGCAAGACCAACTGAAATTCTCCGGCAACAGCATTCGCTGTCGGCGACATAGCCTGCTGTATCATGGAACATTACTTTACGATTTTCCAATCCGGCAGATCGGACGCTACCTGGCAACCGCACCTCGTCAGCCTGAATACCGCCGAGGACGGGATCACGAGTCTTTCGTTACCAATTTGTCGCTCCCGAGAGCCGAGTTACGCAACATCCTGCTGCAAGCCTGGCCTGTCACTGAAGTAACGACGGAGTGGCCCGAACAATTGACCCATGAGTTAGTCGCTCAGAAGTATGCGTGCGACAAGTGGAACCGAAAGTTCTGAGGATTTTTCAGAAAATCCGGCCCTGAACATTGAGCCACTGCGGCGCCCAGGCTATCAACTCACCGCATTCGGCCAACGACTGCTCAAGAGCGCTGTGCTAGGTGATCTGATCGATCCAGCTGAAACACAAAATTCACTCTTCCTCCACCCAACTCACAGTCCGTGCCAGCCTGAAAGACACCCGCTCGTGCTTTTACACCAAACCCCATTTTTTTCGCAAAACCCATTCTGAGCAGAGCAGCGTGACAACCAGCAGAAAGAAAGGCCAGCCAACCTTTTCCGAACCGGGAAATTGCCAGGTTTTGTGGACCTTCACATCTAAAGCTCCCAGATTGTCGGCCAGATTTTCCAGCATCGCTGGTAACTCCTCCGGGGCGAGGGCACGGCCCCCTGTCTCTTGTGTCAGATCGGCCAGACTTGCCATCAGCGCGGGATTGGCCGAAGGGTCGTGCAATTCCAGGTCGCGGTCGTAGATCACAAAAGATTCCCGGGCGGTTCCAATACGATCGGTGCCACGCGTAGCCACCACTTCCACAGTGTATTCACCCGGCTCAGTTGCCGCATGCCATCTGCCAGCTAGAACTTCTCCGTCGTTTGCCAAACGTAATGCATCCCGTGCCCCACCAGGATGCACCAGTTCAGCCCGGAACGAGACGCCCTCCAAGGGATCCCCTGCAGCCGAAGTGGCGACGACCGTAAATGCCACATCAGCGGCGGGCGGAAAACGTCGGTGCTCCAGGCGAATTCTGATTTCTTCGTCCTCCACCTGGTCCCTTTGTGCCAGCCATAAAATAACTTGCCGCCAAAATCGCCGGTACTCTTTATCGTGGCCATGGGTTTTCCATTTCCACGACGTATCGCCTGCAAACACCAGCGTGCGACCTGAACCGTATTGCCCGGAAACGAGAAGTGGAATCCCATCTGACGACTCGGCCAACACCACGCTGGCAACTTTTCCTTCCACTTTGTTCGCACCGTCCAAGGGGTGCAGCTGCTGCCAGACCTGGTGATTATCTTTTTTACTGCCTCCCAAACGCGTGATGAAGTTGGGGAACTTTGCTCTCATCTGCAGCGGGCCCTCAACATGCAAGTCGTCACGAACGGGAGCATCAAAATCCTGTCGCTCAAATCGGGCCACCTTAACAGGCAATGCTTCGGCCAGGTCCGTACCATGATATGCACCGCCACCAAAACTATAAATTCCCCCGAGCATCAACAATCCCCGACCCTCCTCGTTGACATCAGCCACGATTTGTTTCAGATACTGCTCACCGAGCGCTTCGGCATGCACACTCTCGAGAATGTAAACATCGTGCTGCTGACCACTCATTTCCTCGACACGAACCGGCCACTTTTCGCGGAAGCCGTGATTGATCCACATGCAATCCGCCTGCATTTCAGGCGACTCTTCCAAGGTTGTACGAAGGCTCCGTTGTTCACCTACCAGACTTCCATACAGATAAAGCAGTTTAAGGCCACCTTCTCGAACGGTGACATACGCGGTGAGTTCGTTGTTGCTTAGTACCAATTCACCCGCTTGAGATTCGACCCGGATTGCTAAACGAAAACGACCTGCCCGCTGAGGCGCATGAGTAAACAGGACATCCAGCAGTTCTCCATCCTGATTCGCCTGAACGTCCTTCCCTTCCACGAACTCCCAGTGGCCATGTTCATCTTCCCAAAACAACTCCACGCGAAGTGCCTGGTTGGCAAATCCCTGGACACGTACTGCGCTGCGAACTAGCAACTCATTTTTGACAAACACCGAGTAATGGTCTTGCAGGTTTTCAATGGCAACGTCTTTCGCTTGAGACTTTTCCCGCGGCAATCCAAAGGAGACCGTGTATAGCGGGTAACCCAGTCGCTTGAGCTCTCGCGCCGCTTCGCGCAATTCCACCCTCGGTTCATAGGCGCGCTGCGCTCCATCGCTGAACAAAACAACACCCATCAGTCTGTGACCCACTTCTTTTCGAACTGTCTGGCCGAGTGCCGAACCGATGTCACTCTGCAAACCATCTGCCGATTCTTCCAGGGAAAGAGAACCATCCACCCATGTTGCTCGCTCCGCCGAGGCGTCGAATGTGTAGACTTTAATCTGTAATTCTTCCCCCAGCTCTTGTAACTGGGGTTCTACACGGGCGACAGCGGACCGCAAAGCTTGCCAACGTGATTTTCCGTCCGCCGTGTCCGTCACGCTCATGCTCCGGCTGCGGTCGAGCAATACAATCAGTGTCGCAGGGTCGCGCTGTTCCTCGGTTATCACCCACTGCGGTCGAACTAGCGCGCAGAACACCAACAAAATCACGGCGCACCGCAAAATGACCAGAATCACTCGCCGGCGTGGCGAGATTTTTCGAAATTCCGGCGATAGGCCAAGAAGTGCAACGAGCACCAGAAGTGCTATGAACACCAACAGTGCGTTCCCAAAAATAGGATTCCAGTCAAGCGATGTGGAAGGAGTCATGCTTCTCGGTGCCGATAAAATCGATTCGCCAGAGTATGTTCTAATCCCAATACCACGACCAACAGGAGGGCCAGATAGGGATAAAATTCGCTCCCCATCCTTGTTTCGCCCTGCTCCCGCTGAATCTCACTGGGAGTTCGTACCAATTTGTAGGAACTGTCACCGAAGAGTTGATCCAAGTTTTCTTGGTCAATGCGTTGCAAATCCGTGCTGGCCAGGGAATAGTTGACTGAGAAGCCACGTTTTTGGGAACCGTCCTCGGAAACCAAACGGTAGTTGCCTGAATCTTCTGTATAGCGAATGACAAAATCACCTGCTATCTGATGTAAGTCTTCCCAGGTTCCATCCGGTGTGAACATGCGGTAGCGGTCAGGTTCTGTCGCAAAACGCTCTGACAACACAACCTTTTCACCCGCATGAAAATTCAAGCGGATGTTCCCGTCGGCGACCAGGTACAACATCATCTCGTTAGTGAGTACCAGGAACGGCCACGATTGGCTGCCCACGGGAAGTAAGTTCCACGGCTCGGAGCGATTGGCCGCGTCGGACCAGGGGGTTGTCGTGATCAGTACTCGGCCACGCCCCAGCGACTGCTCGATGATCGCCGGACGATTGTTGTTGTAGGTGGCGATGACTTGTGCTTTTCCATCGATTTCTTCTACGGCCCAATGCCGAAAAACAGGGCTTGCGTGCCAGGGAACCGACATCCCTGCAGCACGAAATTTGGCCAGTACAGGATGACTCATATCCTGCGCAGCCAGAAAAATCTCGCCCTCGGGCCGGTGAATAACAAGAGGTCTAAGTTGTATCGGAAACAACTCGGTAACAGCGTGTTCCATAAATTCCCGGACAGGTCGTGCATTACGACCCAGGAAAACTCCCAAGCCCCTTCCCTCCGCAACGTAGGCGACAAGATGTTGCCACGCGTTGGGAGTCAAGGGAGTTGGATCCAAGAGGCAGACCGCGGCATAAGCACTCAGATCAACCTGCTCCAACTCTTGCAGGGAAATCTCGTCGCACTGAAAACGTGCTTGCCGCGATTCCCGGTACTCACGCGGGGCAAGTGCTTCGCTTACAAAGAGCGGAGTCGCACCCACACCGCTGGCTATCAATACACGTCTGGCATCACGAACCTCCACCGTGAAGAAACGGATGTCATCTACCTCCAATCCGTCCGTACCGAGAACTTTGACCGATCCATGGTAAGTTCCCAACTCGGCCAGCCGCGTCTGAAATTCTAATGACTGAACACCATCCAAGCCTAACTCACAGTTCGCACGGTCCGCAATTCGAGCCGTTGGTAAGAGTAGTTTTCCATCCTGTCGTATTGGTGGTGGGGCGGTGGGCCTTTCCATACGCAATTCGACCTCTCGTTTTCCACCCGGACCTGTGTGGATGAGTTCCGTTCGAATGCGCAAGGGGCTGTTCGTGGCCAAAGACTGTCCCGCAAGCTCGATCTCTCCCAGCCCGAAGTTCACGGTTTCGGAAACGCCCACGTCAATTACGAACAGGTGGACATTCTGGTTAGTGGAAAGCATGTCCGACATGATATTGGCTGCCGCGTCTTTCCAAGCCTCTCTCGAAAGATCGGAAAACACGTAGACTTCTCGACGTTCGTGCAGACTCTGTTCCAAACTCTGCACGACGGCACTGACCGTTTCAGGAAGATTCCGGGTTGAACCTGCAACTTGCAACGCTGCAGTTTGCTTCTGCGCTGCGCCCAGGTCCGACAGAAAAATGGGCACTCCCTGTCGCGTGTCCACCACCATGATTTCACTGGATGAAGGAAGCTGACTCAGCAACCATGAAGCGATCTCTTGCGATTGTTCCAGCCTGGTCTGGTTTTGGTGCCGATAAAGCATCCGCGGCGCAACGTCGAAGATCAGGGCGGCAGAAACCGGCGCCTCCTGGTCTCCTATTGTTCCTCCCGTGCCCCGACTCCAACTCATAACCACAATCAGGCTACCACAAACGAATAAAGCTAATGCTAATGCACTTAAAATACCTCGCAGTATTAAACTTCGCTGGTAAAGGGTGGCCACCACGATCAGACAGATGACGACCAGTAGCAAAACGGCAATCCCTGCAACAAGAATCCAACTGGCCAATAGCGTGGAAGCCACACTGGGACTCGCCAGTAATAATGCCAGGATCGCGATCAAGGCACACCGTAAGAGCAGCAACAACCAGTGGCGCAACTTCAAACGTCTACGATTGGTCTCGTGGCGTTGTTGGATAAAGCGCAAAGCGGGAAAAACCATCGGTTTTGGCCTTTGGCGCAGGATGAGATGCAGCACGATCGGAATCGCAACCAATGCTGCACCAGCCAACAGCGAAACATTGACAAAGGTCATCGCATGAAACCGGGGTTTTCTGTGGAATTACACCCCTCAACTGATGTCGTGGGGCAACTTCTTGGTGGCATCAACGTCTGGAAAGGCAACTGAAAACTTCAGGTTGTCGATCAAAATCTTCCTCGCCGACTGATCAGGTATTCGAGCAAGGCTTTGTCGAACTGCATGCTGGTGTCGAGTGGCACGTAGTCGATGCCACGTTGAAAACATTCATTCTGATACTGTTCTCGAAAAGACGAGATTGCTTCCAGGTACTCAGAACGAAATCCGGTCGCATCGACTTCCGTCTTTTCATTCGTCTCCGGCTCCTCAAATTCTATATAGCCATCGAAAGGAAACCGCACTTCTGCTTCGTCAAGTATGTGAAACAGAATCACATCGTGTCCCCGGTGCCGTAGTTGACGGAGCGAGCGAAAAACCGGTTCTGGATCAGTCAACAGATCAGAAAACACCATCACCAGACTACGTTGTTTGAGCATTGCTGCGATTTGTCCCAAACTGCCGGCAATATCTGTTGGTCCGCTCGGTTTGAGGTTCGCCAGCAGAGACAAAACATTTCCCAAATGGTTTCGCTTTGATTTGGGGGCCAAGCTATTGCGTACCCGCTGATCAAAAGTGATCAGACCAACAGGATCCTGTTGCTGAATCATCAAGTAACAAAGAGCTGCCGCTAAGCAAATTGCGTAGTCAAATTTGGACAATTCCTGTCGAAAGGTGTAAGCCATGGACTGGCTTAGATCCACCACCAGATACCCCGTAATATTGGTCTCCGCTTCAAATTTTTTGATGTAGTATTTGTCCGTTTTGGCGTAAACCAGCCAGTCAATGTCTTGTGGATCGTCTCCCGGTGTGTACTTCCGATGTTCGCTGAACTCGACTGAGAATCCTTGAAACGGACTGGCATGTAAACCCTGCAGAAAACCCTTCACCACAAATTCTGCGCGCAGGTCCAGCCGCGAGATTTGGCGAATAACCTCGGGCTTAAGATATTTGTCAACGGTCATGACAACTTATTCACCAGATCAAAGATGCGGGGGAAGGTCACACACACAAACAGTCTGGCCAACCTGCCTGCCGTAGGTCACCGCGTGCGAACCGCGTTCCTTGGCTCCCCCGACCCAGCCACGTTAGGTCGTGAACTTTGCAATCTCTGGTTCGGGAATGGTTTCCATCAATTTTTCAATCACATCCTCGGTCGTCATTCCAGCAGCCTGGGCCTGGAAGTTGGTACTGATCCGGTGCCGCAGCACAGGTACGGCGATCTTCCGAATGTCCTCTACCGCGACAGAAAAACGGCCTTCCATTGCCGCCAGAGCCTTGCCACCGTTGATCAGAAACTGGCCAGCCCGGGGCCCGGCGCCCCAATCGACCAACTCTCGCACCATCTCCGGTGCCGATTCATCCCGGGGACGTGTCGACCTCGTCAAACGTGCCACATACTTCACAATGTATTCGCTCACCGCGACGCTGCTCACCAGTTTCTGCAGGTTCACAATCGCTCGACCAGAAAGCACTTGGTTCACCTCCGTCTTTTCATTGCGAGTGGTGGATGCCAGGATTTGTTCTTCTTCCTCGGCTGAAGGATATCCGACCTTGATGTTGAACATAAAACGATCCAACTGCGCCTCAGGCAGCGGATAGGTTCCTTCTTGCTCGATGGGGTTCTGAGTCGCGATGGTAAGAAAAGGAGCCGGCAGAGAAAACGTTTTCATCCCGACGGAAACCTCTCGCTCCTGCATGGCTTGCAAGAGTGCGGCCTGGGTTTTGGGCGGAGTTCGATTGATTTCATCTGCTAAAAGAATGTTTGTGAAGATCGGACCCTCGACAAAACGAAACTCTCTTCGACCGGTTTCTTCTTCTTCCAGAACGTTGGTCCCCGTGATGTCACTTGGCATCAAATCGGGAGTGAATTGAATTCGTTTGAACTTGACGTCCAGAATCCGGGCTAAAGTACTTACCATCAGTGTCTTGGCCAAACCGGGCACCCCTTCAAGCAAGCAGTGTCCGCGCGTGAAGATTGCCGCGAACAGCTGCTCGATGACCTCGTCCTGGCCAACGATGACCTTCTGCAACTCCTGCCGCATCGTTTGACGAAATTGGCTGAATTCCTGCAACACGTCGCCTAAACTTCGGGTCTTGGTAGTCACGCTTAATCCTGCTTAGTGTTTCTTCCTGATAATTGTGCCATCCAATAAATTTTTCCCATTCACATCCGGGCAAATTGATGGAAGGAAAAATTCATCCACCGACGGTTCCGTTTTTGAACCTGCTGCTTTTCTGCAAGGCTCGAGTCTCGCGAGCATTGCGCCTCGAAAACTCTTCGCCAGTCCACGTAACCCCCTGATTCTATCGACCGACCCCTTTCGCAGCAACGGAAATGGTCAGACGTTGCCTGCGCAACCCACAATACGTAATATACTTGTGGCAAGCCGTCTGGGTAGGTTATCAGGCATTGGAAATTACGTCCCATGTGTCGCCAAGCGTTTCGTTACATCCCACTGACCGTAGTGCTTCTGACAGTCGGCGGTTTTCCTGCGCAAGCAGACCTGACTTCTGAAGAAGTGCTGCAGGCAATTCAACGGGCACGTGCCTACCTCATTCAACAGCAGAACGCACCCAAGGGAAATTGGACAGCTTATCACAATCAACCAGGAGGTGTCACCGGACTTTGTTTGCTTGCTTTACTCAGTGCAGGAGATCAACCTGACGAAAAACACATTGCGATGGGACTGGAATATCTCCGTAACCTGGACCCTCCGAAACAGACGTATGCTACGGCCTTGCAAACCATGGTCTACTGCAAGGCGACGCCCAAGAAAGACCGACTTCTGATTCGCCGTAATGTCGACCTCCTCGAGAGCTGGCAAATACGTGAAGGGAACCGCCAGGGTGCTTGGTCGTACTCCAGTCAAATCGCGCCCAACAGCGGTGACAACTCAAACTCACAATTTGCGTTGCTGGCTCTGCATGAAGCCGAGCGAGTTGGCATCGAGGTGAGCATGCAGACTTGGCGACGGGCTCTCAGCTACTGGACAAAAAACCAACGGCAAGATGGATCCTGGGGATATATCGAGGGCGCGCCTGGTACCGGCAGCATGACCTCTGCGGGTATCGCATCGATGGTGATCGCTGCCGGAAGATTCAGCCAGGACGCAATCGTGACAGAAAGTGGGCGCGTCCAGTGTTGTGGCAAGCAGAGAAAAGATGAGACGACCGAAGTGATTGATCGAGGCCTGCAGTGGCTGGGTCGAAATTTCTCGGTCAACAGAAACCCGGTTGCGGGTGGACCAATGCAGGCCGCCCGAGCCTGGCAGCTTATCTAGCATCGACATCATACCGCCCATGTTCTTCATCTGACGAAGTTGCTCAGCAAAGTCATCTAATGTGAA
>PBTE01000091.1 GCA_002726515.1 Planctomycetaceae bacterium
ACAACGCTACAACTACCTGCTCAGGGAGTCCAACAACACTGCCATTTCTACCTGATCTCTCCTTTACGAGAGTGTCCCACTTTTGCTGATTGCCAACACCCAGTTCATACCTAGATAGCCGGCGTGTCCTTTACTTAGCCATCGGCCCCGGCATCCGGCTCCATGTCTGACTCCATCAGCGTTGCTATCCCCTGTGAGTTGTCGTCGGTGTAAGTTTTCAGCACGTCCACCACCCGCTGCCGACGCTCCTCAGGATGGTTCTGGTTCAGCTTCCACTTCCCCTGCATCTTCTCGATCTCAATCTCGAATACCACGATCCGCTTCATCATTTGCTGGGCGTACTCAGAGGTGAATTCGGCCTTCCAAGGCTGGGCCTGGGAGGCTTCATAGCAGTCGGTAAGCCGAGAAACGATTTGTTGGAGCTGTTGCTCGTCTTGGACGACTTTCAGAGTGCCGAAGACATGCACCGCAACGTAATTCCAGGTAGGAACGGTCTCGGGATCTTGGTACCAGGTCGGAGACACGTAGGTATGTGGGCCCTGAAAGACGGTCAGCACGGTTTGCCCGTCGGCATGCCGCCACTGGCGGTTGGCTCCGGCCATGTGGGCCAGAAGTGTCCCCTGCTCTCCTGAGTTCTCGTCTAGGATGAAGGGCAAATGGCTGGCGACAGGCTCAGGACCATTGCCGGAGAACATAATTCCGAAGCCATTGTTCTTTATGAAATCGTGGAGCTGCTGTTTATCCGTGACGGCATAGTGTCTAGGAAGGTACATGCGAATCCTCTGACGTCAGCTTAGGGTTGGATTACGAGGAGCCAGTCTATCCAACCGGTCAGGGCCTCGTCAACACACCGAAATAACGACACGTACCCGCAAAACGCAGAGCCGAAGGGGTTGCTACCCTTGCTTGGTCAAAGCAGCGATGATTTGTTCGGCGGCAGCGGCAGCCTTCTCGCTAACCTGCTCCGCCCTGATTCCTCCCAGAGGATGGGGAATCTCCACCGGTTGGAAACCGGACCTGCCGAATATGCGGGCATGGATATTGGCCGAATCCATGAAGGGACCGGTGCAAATCACCACCGTGGGGATGCCTCGATTCTCCAAGGACATGGCGTCGTGCACACTGCACGACGTGCAGGAGCCTCAATCGGCGATGGCAGTAACTACGAAGTCGCACCTCTCGGACAGCGCATCGACGATATTGTCGGCGGCAGGCCTGGAGTAGATGAACTTGTCCATCACCACGGAATCGGAGAGTTCGAACTGCTTGTCCAGCAACTCTCTGATGGCCAAGAGTAACGGGTTGGCGTTGTCTTTTCGGTTGCCCAGAAAGCCACCGGTTTTGCCATGCAGGCTGGTCAGCCTGGGTGCCTCATTCCATTGGGAGTTGGCGGCAGGGTCGTTGGCGGCAAGAATGTCCCAATGCTGCAACTGCTCCTGTACCCGAGTGTCTGGCGTGTTGACCATGAATCTCTCCTCAGGCTTCCTGAATCTTCTCGGTTACCATTCGTGATCCCCATCCGGGCAGATAGGCCGAGTGAGGCCCTCCAGCGCCGCCGGCAACGAATATATGGATGTCCTCGGGCCGCCGCACCACCGGAACCATCTGGTGATCATCATCTGGATCCACGAAGCGGGGCCACAGATGGGAGCGCTGTGAATCTCCCACGGGAGGGCCACCCCGCCTCAACAGACCCACAGGCTTCCGGGCATGCTCGAACAGAAAGGTCTTGATGTCCCGCTTGACCCAGCGGTCTTCGGACAACATGCGGGCGTGCTCCGGCCCCAGAACGACGCAGGTGCTGCCCATGACGTACATCTGCACATTTCCCAGGGTGCACATGGTATCAGCCAACACGGTGAGAAAGTTCCGCGAGTTGGCGGCGTGATACATGACGTTGTGGGGCGCTTCGGCGGGGAAGACCGTGACGGTGCTGTCTTCCGCAGCGTATCCCAACTCGACGTGGTAAGGCTCCCAGGGGCTGTTGTCCTCGGCTTCGGCCATGCAATAGGTGTAGCTTCCCGGATGCCCGAATGTCGACTTGTTGGTCTCGCCGGGAAAAGCCCCGCCCAGGTTCACCAGAACCAGCTTTACCGCCCGGCCGATAGTCGCATTGGCCCGCCAACCCTGGCCGAAGCAGTTGTAGCCGGAGTTGATGTTGAGTTTTTTCGCGATGGGGCCGTTGACGATGACCAACGGAGTGTGGATCCCAGTGGAGCACTGGACTCCCCGCAGGTTGAACCGGTCATCGACCATCGCTTTGATAGCAGTGACGATTACCGGCATGTACTCGGGCAGACACCCCGCCATGACGGCGTTGACCGCCACCCGCTCGATGGTCGCATCCCCGCCCAAGGGAGGTATCACGGCGATCGATTCGCCGGGGTCGCGAGGCGCCAGAACGTCGGTGAACTGCTTGACCCGTTCTCGAGTTGGCGGGACGACTGGAAGACCATCGGTCCATCCGGTCTCGTACATCAGGTCGATGGAGTCCAGAAGAGGACCCAAGTTGTCGGGGGAGGAGGCCACGCCGGTATGCCTTTCGCTCATGTTCCTCTGCCCTCTAGTGAGGGACTGGTGGAGTGATGGGGAGTGTACTGGCAGCCACCTTGGGTGTCAACGACAAGCTTGGTTTAAGACTTCATCGCTGACCCCAAGTAACATAAAATCCCCCGGCCTCTTTGGAGGCCGGGGGATTGCTGCAGAAACTAGATCAGTTGACGTTTTTCCGGGAAGCTGAAGTTTTTGATGCGAACTACCACCCCCATCCTAACCTTCCCCCATAAAGGGGGAAGGGACAAATCTCCTCCCCCACGAGGGGGAGGATTAAGGTGCGGGGTATGCTTCTCGGACACCCTAGCGAGGCTTATTCACCCTTAGTCCGCCGGTACTGCCGAGTCGACCTTGCCTTTGAACGCCGGCATGACGTCTTTGGCCAGCCACTCCAACTGCTCCAGAATCACGCTTTGGGGCGTGCCGACGGGATGGCTCATTCCTACCCGGTCCAGGCCGGGGTAGCGCTCGGCCAAAGCGCTTAGTTGCTCGATGATTCGCTCCGGCGGTCCGCAGAGCACGGCCCCATTCTTTACCGCATCAGCGAGAGAGGGCAGGCCGGCGGTGGGCGCTTTGCGGGGATCGGCCATGACCGTCATCTGGTCCTCGGTCATTCCACGATGCAATCGCAGGGGACCGAACATCTTAACGTTTTCTTCATACATCTTCGATGCGAATTCGATGCCTTTCTCGACGGTCTCCGCCAGGAAGAAGTGGAATCCAACGCTGAGATCTTCGCCCAGCACAGCATCTTTACGGCCTGCGCGGACCAACGCCGCCCGGTAGTCTTCCATGGTGCTGTCCATGGCGCCACCCTCGGCCACGCCGCCACCGATGACGCCCTTGATGCCATACTTGGCCATGAAGTCCAACGCCCGCTCGGTGCCGCCTTGGATGGGCTGCCAGCATTCGACCGGTAGGTTCTTGGGCCGGGGCACCAGGGTAATCTCCTTGAGGTCGTAGCCCCGGTAGGGGACGTTGGCCGGGATATCGTAGTACTTGCCGTGGTGGGAGAAGGACCTTTCGTTGAAGGCCTTGAAGATAATCTCCACCTGCTCCTCAAAGAGTTCACGGTTGGCCACTTGGTCCGTCATGGGGTTACCGAAGGTCTCCACCTCCCGTGTGTGGTAGCCCCGGCCGACGCCGAAAACGATTCTTCCGCCGGTCAAGATATCCGCCGTGGCGTAGTCCTCGGCCAAACGCAGCGGATGCCACATGGGGGTGATGTTGAACCCATTACCGAACTTGAGATTCTTGGTCAGATTGGCCAGGTGCACCTGAAGCATCAACAGGTTGGGGATGCATTCGTACCCTTCCGGTTGGAAGTGATGCTCTGCCATCCAGAAGGTGTCGAAGCCCAAGCGGTCCAGCGTTTTGGCGATAGCTTCCGCTTTATCGAAGGCAGTGGCTAGATGTTCGTCGGAGAAAGTGCGGTCATTGACGGGGATACCCCCATACCCCAGGTCCTCCATGTCCACGTGCCCGGCATAAAGACTATCAAATTTCGTAATCATGTATTACCCCTTATATCAATTTGGGCAAGGTGTTTTTATTGTAGCGGCCAGGATTTAAGTGTCAACCCGCTCTAGCAGGAACGATAGTGAGAGGAGGAGCATGTTGAGTAGCGTGTTTCGGCGAGTGGTGGTCCTTCGACAGGCTCAAGTCGAGCACTCACCACCGACCCCGGTGCTCCACACATCATAGGCAAAGAGCGGGGCGTACTGAGAATGGGGCCTTACAGCGGTCAGACGGCCATCCCGGAACCGGACCTCCTCGAATATCTCTCTGGCCAAGTCCCGGCGTTGCTCCGCAGTAATCCCTGGATGTCGCCACAATCTGGGCAAGTTACGCAACATCTTGGCCGCTCGTTCCAAGTCGAGTGCTGTCTGAGTCGATGGTCTGGGAGCCAAGGTTCGGCGCTGTCGTTGCAGGTCTCGGAACCCGTCTTTGAACTCCTGATCAGCGACAGCACCCCACAGGTGTTGCTTTTTCAGGTTGGTGATCGCGGCGTCAATGCGCCGTATCTCAGCACTATTGTCCGGCTCAGTCCCCTCGGCTGCTAATAAGTGCAGCACCGCCTCATTCCAGTCGTCGTCCAAAACCAGACACCCCAACACTCGCTGGACGAACTCCTCTTCGATCCGAGACACCGACGCCGATCGGGGACGCATCTCACAGCGGCGCCAGCTGTGGAACATACGCAGCTCCAGCCCGTTCTTCCTCTGGGTGCCGACACCGTGGAAAGGTTCTCCACCTTCGTCGCATACCAAGGCGCCGGTAAGTGGATATATCCGCTGATCTTTACTTCTAGGACTGGGTTGTCCCGGCCGGTTGCGAGATTCCCTGACCAGTTGGCACTGATCCCACAGATCATGGACCTCCTCGGGGACTTGGTGGGCACCATCGATGACCTGCTCATCTGCTTGGCCCCGGTGGTAGACCACTTTGCCCTCGTAGAAGCGATTGTTGAGAATCGTGCTTATGGAGCTTTCGGTGGAGGGCTTTCCGGTGGCGGTGCGGTAGCCCTGGACATTCAATTCCTGAGCCAAAGTGCGGAAGGAGTGTATTCCGCTGCTGTAACCACGTAGGGCGGCCAATAGAGCGGGCATACTGTCCGGGTCGGCTACACACCAGGCCCCTCGTCCGCTGTGGTGTTTCTCTGTCCGGTATCCTAATGGCGGGCTGCCGATGGCGTGTCCTTGGGACGCCTTCTCAGACAATCCATCTATCACGTAACGGGACAGGTTCCGGCTGTATTGCTCGTCAAGAGTCTCGTTGATCCGTTCGGTCAGGAAATCCCTGTCGCTGCCGCTGATGATTCCCTGGGAGACGAATATCACAATCTTACCCAGCTGCTGAAGCTCGTCTTTGTAGCGGATGCACTCGGCCTGGTTACGGCCAAAACGGCAGGTGTGGTCGACCAACAGGACATCGAACAAATCCAGAGCAGCGTCTTCCAGAAGTTGCTGGAACTCTTCGCGTTTATCGACACTTCTACCAGAGACGAACTCGGTGTACCAACGGCTTCCCAGAGCTAGGCCGTAAGCCTCGGCGAAACGCTCTTCGTTGTGCCTTTGGGTCTCCGAACCGAAGCCGTCCCGTTGGTCCAGCTTGGAATCGCGGATGTAGCCCTCGACCCTGAGTCCCCGCAGGTCTTCAAAGGTCATCTGGCTGCTCGACTTCACACTTATAATCATGTCCGTCCCTATCGTTCGGTTTCCCACTTTTGTCGGCTGTTTCGTCTCTGTCCAGGCTGTGATGAAACATACGGTACAACATCCGCCTGGGCGAATTTTTTCGGATGAACGGACGTTTGATCGGTTGCAGATGATTCCGACGCTAGGACTGACCTGAGCATGTCGGCCAGGATCTCAACCAGATTCGCTGGCGGCTCATTCGAGTTGTATTTTCGTCTCGGTTTATCCAACACCGCTAGGTACATCTCCCTTGAGGGATAGGAACAATCGCCGACGGAAACAAATTTGACAAGTTCGTAACGGAAATGTCGTTCCGTCGGTGATTGGAAGTAGGTATCTCAGATATCAAACCACTTGGGGACCGGGCGTTCCTAGGCGGTCGCGCCGGGTCGCCGGCAAACTGACTGGACCATCAGATGATAGGAGAAAATGACTGCAGGTCATTGGAGGTGGTAATGGAGGGTGATTCTTGGACGAAGGAAGAGCAGTTGACACTAAAAAGTTACACATCGACCCCTTGAGTAGCTCTCAGGAGAGGCACAGGGAGATGGTGAAATACTCTAGAGCGCCGGGTGCTTCCCTCTGGAAGGTCACGGAGGGGAATGAGCCGTTCCACATGAGCAAATCATTGGGCAGGAAGGTCAGAGACCGCGTGGCAGACGGATCGCTGGAGATGCTTAGCGATTCATCCAGCAGTGCCGCAGCCTTGGTGCGGTCGCCCACAGCATCGCGCTCTCTAAGGGTGTCGGCGTAGTCACAGCAGGTCCAGGCCAGCTCAGGCCTATAACCGGCTTTGCGGCAAAATGTCAGGGCGTCCTCGAAGTGGCTAGCTGCTTGATCCATAACGCCCATGGTCTAGGACAAAAGACCAAGAATACGGTCAATCGATGATATGGTCCATATCATGGTGCCTCTGTGCCCTAGAAGATAAGCGTGAGGCTCTTCCGCCGTAGAATGGTCGCCTCTTTGCACGGCAATCAGGGCCAAAGCGGCATTGAGATCACGAGCGTAAAGAGGGGTCACAGACAGTCGTAAGATGGTTGCCTCGGCGGTTGATTCGGCCATTTCCAGTCGGTCGGAGATACCAGCAGTGCGGGAGATAGTGGCTATGACCAAAGGCACCCTTACAGATGCGGCCATTTCGATCGGCCCGGCCCGGTTCATAGCCTCGAACATCCGTTCCAGGTAGATTTCGCCTTGTTGAGACTCACCCGTTTCATATTCCAAAAGAACCCGGGCCGTTAGTGATACGATCTGAAGAGGTTCCAACTCCAACCCGCGGTCGCTATGTTCACGGCCTTTTTTCCAATCGCCTTCGAGACACGACATGTTGGTGATTAGCCCGAAGCTGTTACTGGCGAGCATGCGATGAGTCCTTCGCCTCTCGGCGAGAGCTTGGATGAGCGCTGAGTGGGGGCGGGCAGCTTCAAGATCACCCAGATTTAAGA
>PBTE01000092.1 GCA_002726515.1 Planctomycetaceae bacterium
GCGATTACCAGTACGAGGTCATCCATGCCTGGCCGCAGTTACCCGCAAAATACACGTGGCAAACAACACACAACGTGGCGGTGGACAAGTCGGGCAATGTCTACGTGATCCACGAGGGACGCAAGGAACAGAAGGATCACCCGTCAATTTTCGTTTTCGATCCGGAAGGCAGATTTGTGCGTGCCTTTGGCAGCCAGTTCCAGGGCGGAGGTCATGGAATCGAGATTCACACCGAGGGCAGTGAAGAATTTGTTTACGCCTGTGGTTATCAGAACGTCAAGGCGATTTCAAAGTTAACGTTGACAGGCGATGTGGTGTGGCACCGGCGAGCGCCGATGGAATCGGGCGTGTACGCGGCGGGGGAAGATCAGTCCAATCGTCCCGAGTGGGGTCGCGATCGTTTTCTGCCGACGAACTTCACGTTCCTCCCGGACGGGGATTTCCTGTTGATTGACGGTTATGGATCCTATTACATTCACCGTTATGACACGGAAGGAAATTGGAAGTCGTGTTTCGGCGGACCAGAAGCAGCTACCGGCGCCGGCCAGGGAAAATTTAATCTGCCGCATGGAATCTGGCTGGACAACCGTAAAGATCGCGAGCCTTCCCTGGTCATTTGTGACCGGGCCAACCATACCCTGCAGTATCTGACGCTCGACGGCCAATACATCGAAACCCTGACGGGCTATGGTCTGCCTGCCAACGCGGATACCTACGGGGACCTGATGGTCATTCCTGAATTGCACGCGCGGGTCACGCTGCACGGAAAAGACAACGAGGTGGTCGCTCGGCTCGGTGACGATGTACATCGCATCACCCACCAGAATAAGCAGGGGATTCGGGCCAATCCGCACCTCTGGAAACAGGGGAAATTTATTCATCCGCACGACGCGTGTTTCGACAACGAGGGGAACATCCTCGTGGCGGAATGGGTGCTGTCCGGACGGATTACGAAATTGAAGCGGTTGGGGTAGGTTCCACCGGGCAACGACCGGTCTGGCTTGCAACCAACGGAAACCAATCCCACCGGTGCCATCGGAAAAAATCCATGATGTGACGAATCGTCCCTTCTGCCTGCCGCATCCAACTGCTAAACTCCTTCCCTTGTTCCCTCCGATCACTCTAATTTGTAATGCTGCCCGCCTTTTCTCTTTCCCGTTGCCGAGCGGTTTCCGCTGTGCGGGGTGATTTTCATGCAACGCGATGACATTCGAAATATTGCCATCATTGCCCACGTCGATCACGGCAAGACCACCCTGGTCGACGCCCTGTTGCGTCAAAGCGGTCAGTTTCGTGAGTCGCAACTGGCGGCGGACTGCATTTTGGATTCCAACGACCTGGAACGGGAGCGGGGAATCACCATTCTGGCCAAGAACATCGCCCTGCGGTACAAGAACACCAAAATCAATATCATCGATACGCCGGGCCACGCCGATTTTGGCGGCGAGGTGGAACGCGTTTTACGCATGGCGGATGGGGCCCTGGTTCTCGTCGACGCTTTCGAAGGCCCGCGTCCCCAGACAAGATTCGTTTTGCAAAAGGCCCTGGAGTGTGGTTTGCAACTCGTGGTGGTTGTCAACAAAGTGGACCGTACCGACTGTCGGCCGGAGGCAGTCGTGTCGGAGATGTTTGACTTGTTGGCGGATTTGGGGGCTGACGAAGAGACGCTCGACTTCCCCTATATTTTCGCCAGTGCACGGGAGGGGTACGCCAACACCGACTCGTCGACGCGTGAAGGGAGTATCGAACCCCTGTTGGAATTGATCATACATTCCATTCCACCACCGGAGGTCGATCCGAGCGGACCCTTGGAAATGATGGTCACGAGTATCGACTGGTCTGAGTACGTCGGTCGGATCGCCACGGGTCGTATTCAAAGTGGAGCGGTGGCAAAAGGTCAGAGAGTCGGGTTGTCGCGCCAGGATGGAACGGTGGAAATTGCTGAAATTGCGGCGGTACAAATCTTTGACAAACTGGGCCGGCACGAAACGGAGACCGTGTCGGCGGGAGACATCGTGGCACTGGTCGGTCTGCCGGATCCCGAAATCGGAGATACGGTGACGTGTCCGGATAATCCCCGGGTCTTGCCCCGGCTGAGTATTGACGAGCCGACTCTGGCGATGCTGTTTACGATCAATACATCTCCTTTAGCGGGTAAGGATGGAAAGTTTGTCACGAGCCGCAATTTGAGAGAACGGCTGTATCGGGAACTGCAATCCAACCTGGCCCTGCGGGTCGAAGAGACGGAGGACAAAGACGCCTTCCAGGTTTCGGGACGGGGGGTGCTGCACCTTTCGATTTTAATCGAACAAATGCGCCGGGAAGGATACGAACTGTCGGTTGGCAAGCCGCGCGTGATTGAGAAAATCATTGACGGACAGGTCCATGAACCGTTTGAGCGACTGGTGATTGACGTACCTACGGGTGACGTCGGTGCGATCATGGAACTGGTGTGTGCCCGCCGCGGACAAATCGGTGAAATGGGTTCCAATAAAAACGGGACATCCCATTTGGAGTTTTCCATTCCGGCCCGTGGGTTGATTGGATTGAGGACGCGCCTGTTGAATGCCAGTCGTGGGGAAGCTGTCATTCATCACAACCTGGATTGCTATCAAGCAAGAGAGGGTGAAGTGCCGCGACGCACAAACGGTGTTCTGGTGTCGCAGGAAAAAGGGGCTGCCGTCGGCTACGCGCTGTGGAAACTGGGTGAGCGCTCGGAGTTATTTGTTGCGCCGGGAGACGAAGTTTACGAAGGGATGATTGTGGGCGAAAACTCGCGAGAGAATGACCTGGTGGTCAATCCGATCCGTACGAAAAAATTGACCAACGTCCGGGCTTCCGGTTCGGATGAAAATATCAATCTTAAACCGCCGCGGGATTTGTTCCTGGAGGCCGCCTTGGAGTACATCGAGGAAGACGAATACGTGGAGATCACTCCCCGTGTGATCCGGCTTCGCAAAATATTGCTGTCGGAAAATGCGCGACGCAGGGCGGTGACGCGAAGCACGAGATAGGCCCGGTAGAAAAAGGCAGCGTGTTGTGTCTGGTGCGGGCACCGCGGAGGACAAGAGAATCGTGCACAAAAAATCCTCCTCGGCGGCCAGTGGGTGGCTGGTGGGCGTGTCACCTTTCCCCGCCGCGGGACGGGCTTTGCCAAGCGGTACGATGACCGACGGGTGAACTTCTGCGGTTCTGACGGTAGAACGCCAGTCCGGCCAGGCCAAAAAACAACAGGGCACAAACACCTGGTTCAGGAACCAGGACGCGATGAGTGGTGTCGACTGGCTGGTTCTTGAGAAAGCGAATGATGTCGTACCAGTAATACCCTGTATCGTTGACGAGATCCTGCCCCCCGTCGACGACTTTCATAAACAGGTTGTGGCCTGATTCGGGTGACATCCAGCTTTCGTAGATCTTCAAAGTGGACGAGACTGGTGAGGAGTTGCCTTCCGAATCGATCCGGTCGGACATCCTCTGGTTAGCTGTCGTCATCAAATCGACCAAGTCGTTGTACTCATTATTCGGTGGGCGGTCGTTTGCAGCGGCGATCATGAAGAATTCAGTGCTGCTGTTATCGACCAACGCCACATTATTTGTGCTGATCACCGACCCGTCCGAGAGGTATTGATCCGCTGTTGTGAACTGGCCGGGGTCTGTTTCTCCGCCGTTGGTCCACGTGCCACCGCCGGGCGCCATGGCCGCGAGAATGACTTTGTCGATTTTGACCGCCGCGTCGTCGGCATCCTGCTGGAGTTCTGCCAGTCGCAACGACATCAGGGCTCCGCGAGAATAGCCGAAAACGGATAGTCCGGGACTGGCGGTTCCGTCCACGATGGTGCGACCGTGAAGATGTTCAGGCGTGAGGTTCATTAACTCGGCGACACCGAGTTGGACTTCGTCAAGTGTTTCGGGGATCGTCGTGCCTGTGCGTTTCTTCGCATAGGCAATAAATCCCTCCCCCGCCAGCATTTCCACTACCTTTTGAAGATCACCGCCCTCCTGCCAGGGGCCGCTGCCCCCGTGGTTGTAAAGGACCGCACGGTGCTGATTGGCCGACGGATCACCGGTTACCAGGGACGGAAGAGCAAGGAAGGAACCGTTGCTGTACGGGTCGCTGAGCATGATGTCGGCTTTGCAATCGCGACCTTCTATTCCAATCAGAAGGATAACTACCAAGGCAAATCCGGAAATGTGCCGTAAATGCATCTTTTCGAACCTCCCGGACAAAGCTGGTTCGTTAACTGGCCTCAAGAGAAAAAAGACATGTGGCTTTGACTTCACTCCTACCTGCCGGATCAGTAAAAGACATGGGAAGGTAACGTGCCTTCAAGCTTTTGATGAGCCGTCCCCGTTACCCATGTATTTTAGCTGCACGGAATATAGAAGAGGTGCCCCATCCCGGCAATCGACGTAAGTCCCTATGTGTTCATACCCTGTAAGTGCGTTGCCATCGGGTTCAGTAAGTGAAGCCGGCGGGAAGCGGTCCCGGCCCATGGTGGCGGTACCCGTGGGTACGCGAAGAGTTCCTTGCATTTGCTGCCACGTGGCAAGGTGAACTTTGCATTGGAGGCTCCTGGGACGCCAGCGGTAGGTCTCGGGTTGGTGGTCTGCCGGGCCCACCAGATTTACGAGTGGCCGTTGGGCCCCGGACTACCAGGGGCGGTAACACGCTTGGCGCCGGGAAAGTTGTCTGACTGCCGCGTCGACGCGGCAGGCGTGGCGTCGAGCGAAGAAGAGCCGGGTTTCCTGAAAAATGGCGAAAACTCCGGAAAAGGGTTCGTTCGTACGTCGCGAAACCGGCGTCCGGGCATTACAATTCCTAACGGCATGCGCCCGTACCGCGTGTTGGGGATTTTTTGGCGACCAGTTGAAGTGGGCATCCCATGAATTCAAAACAGGAACCAACCGCCGATGGCGAACAGGCAGGGGTGACCGGTGGCATCCGGAACCCACCCCAAACGCTCGGTGGGATTTTTCGAAGTTTAGGTCCCGGATTGATCATCGCGGGTGCGATCGTCGGTTCCGGCGAATTGATCGCCACCACCAGCACGGGCGCCGAGGCCGGATTTTCTCTTCTGTGGCTGATTATCATCGGCTGCCTCATCAAGGTCTTTGTTCAGATCGAGATGGGTCGTTACACGATTGTCACCGGTCAAACGTCCATTTCCGGACTGTCTTCCCTGCCCGGACCTCGCATTGGCGGGGGTCACCTGATTGTCTGGTTCTGGTTCATCATGTTCATTGCGATCATGGGCCAGTTGGGCGGAATTGTTGGTGGGGTGGGTCAGGCTCTTTCCATCAGTGTTCCTCTGACCGAACGTGGACGCACCTACAATTTTTACCGGGAGGCGGAAACCCAACTGACGG
Organism: Planctomycetaceae bacterium; assembly: GCA_002726515.1. Taxonomy (GTDB): domain Bacteria; phylum Planctomycetota; class Planctomycetia; order Pirellulales; family Pirellulaceae. Next base: position 5,368 of record PBTE01000092.1, read on the forward strand.
TGTTGCGTGCGCAATGGGAAAGCGACACGGTTGACACCGCCACGAAAACCGCCTTGGTCCAACAGATCGTACCACTTCAGTGTCAGGCGATTGACAACTATTTGAAGCTTGAAGCAGCGGCCCTTTCTACACAACAAAAAGATCAGCTGACCGGATTGAAGATTCGCCTGTCAGAGTTGGAACAACCGGGTGGGGATCCGAATGACCGATTGATCCACGCTCAGCTGTTGCCTCGTCGCGATCTGGCCGACTGGGTTGCCGCAGAAATCAAAAATTCCGGAACGGATTCCGGGGCCCGGGAGGCCTTCCTGGCAGCCGCCCGGGAGCAGAGCATCGTTGTGGGCGACTTTGTCGAAGACTACGTGCAAGCACTTGCGGTTCCACCGGCCAAGAACCGTACCGACGCCAACGCCTGGACGATCATCCTGACGCTGATCACCATTGTGATCCTTGTTCGTGGGCGTTACGGTTTTATCCAAACGTTTTCGACCTGCCTGGTGGGTCTGTTTACACTGGTCACGATTATCAACGTGATCGGCCTGCAGACGGTCAGTACGGCGACGGCCTGGAGCATCACCATGGCGGACATTCGTGAAGGACTCTCTTTCGGATTGCCTGAAGGGGATTGGATGCAGGCGCTCTCGACGGCACTGGCGACCTTCGGCATCATCGGGGTCGGGGCCTCCGAATTAATTGCCTATCCCTATTGGTGCACGGAGCACGGTTACGCCCGTTTTACCGGCCCTCGCGATGATTCCCCGCAATGGGCGGAAAGGGCCCGAGGTTGGATGCGCGTCATGCGTTGGGACGCCTGGTGTTCGATGCTGGTCTACACCTTTGCCACCGTGGCGTTTTATCTGCTGGGTGCGGCGGTTCTGGGGCGCATTCACCTGGTGCCTGCCGGGGATGAAATGGTACGTTCACTGGGCGTCATGTACCGTCCCGTCTTTGGCCAGGTCGCCGAGCTTCTCTTCCTGTTTGGCGCGTTTTCTGTGCTGTATTCCACGTTTTTCGTGGCCAGTGCAGGGAATGCCCGCATGGGTTCCGACGTCTTTCGGACACTTGGATTCATCGAGGATTCCGAAGCATCGTATCGAAAGGCCATTCTTGTTTTGTGTGTGGTTCTGCCGTTGATTTGTGCCGCGACATCGATCCTGGGGTTCAAGCCGGTAGTGATGGTGTTGCTCAGTGGTACGATGCAGGCGATGATGCTCCCCATGCTCGCGGCAGCGGCTATCTATTTCCGTTATAAGAAGGGGGATCCGCGAGTCGCCCCCGGGCGTGCCTGGGACCTGCTGTTGATTATCTCCGCCATCGGGATGCTGTTTGCTGGCGGCTATGCAGCCTATGCAAGAATCAGCGCGTACCTTGGCGGCTGATTGGGAACCCGGGTCTACAAATCATACTCGTGGCCCAGGGCCCGCTCGATCAAGGTCAGAAGTGCGTTCGGATCGTACGGTTTCCGCACAAAAAAGGTACTGCCGGCAGCACGGGAAGAACGGACCGCATCGTCGCGATCTGTGGCGCTGACGATGATGATGGGCACGCCACTGGTGGTGTCGCCGTCGGCCAACGCCGCGCAAACGTCCAGCCCGTTCATGTCCGGCAGACCTAAGTCAAGCAGGATCAGGTCAGGGCAGCAGCTATCGGCCAACTCGAGCGCGGCGGCTCCGGTCTGAGCCGAGTGCGTCAAAAACCCCTGATTCCGCAGCCTCAGCGAAAGTGTTTCCAGTTGGTCCGAGTCGTCGTCAACCACCAGAATCGTTGCCCGGTGGGGCGGACTTGGCTCGGGCTCGAGTTGGGCCACAGGAGAAAGTGATTCTTCCAAATACATGGCGCAGTTCCGAAAGAGAGAACGTGGCATATTGAAAACGTAACTCCCAACGGAGTGTTGTCAAAACGGAACATCGTCCAAACCAGCGGATTTCCGGGGTTTCTTGTCCACCCAATCGTTACAAGCGGAACCTGTTTTGAAGTGGTGGAATCCCTGCTGGAGATGGAAATCTCTCGTGAGCCCTGCAAAACAGTAGCGACAACCCTGAGCCAGGATCTCGACTCGCATAGACCCGGGGAAAAAAGGATTGGCGTATACTATAGTTATCCCGAACGGAGATATCGGCCTGTGGAGGGGAGGAGATTTCCAGCCAGAGCACGTGGTGTCACAAGACCAAGTGCCCGATAGATCGCGACCGTGAGCAATTGGCCGGTGGGCAGGTGGGGCACGTGGAAAGCATTTTCGAGTACAATTTTATGTTTCGTCTACGTCCATCCCGCCGCGGCTAGGGGTGACGGCAGCGAAATGCCGGATTTCGGACACGATTTACAGGGTTTTTCAAGTTTCGTAAAAGGTTAGCTGTAATGAAAGACAAGTTAATTGTTGTGGCGGGTGGGGGCGGGTTCATTGGTGGCCACCTGGTTGCCGAACTTCGCCAAAAAGGTTTTCAGAATATTCGGGTCGTTGATATCAAGCCTTACGACCAGTGGTATCAGCATTTCGAAGACGTGGAAAATCTGCAACTCGATTTGGCGCTCATCGAGAATTGCAAAACCGCCTGCGAAGGTGCAGTGGAGGTATACAATCTGGCTGCGGATATGGGTGGAATGGGATTCATTGAAAACAACAAGGCGTTGTGTATGCTCACTGTGTTGATCAGCACGCATATGTTGCAGGCAGCCCATGGCGCCGGCGTCGCTCGTTTTTTTTACGCCTCCTCCGCCTGCGTCTACAACGCGGACAAGCAAAAGAGTGAAGATGTCGTCCCGTTGAGGGAGGAGGACGCATATCCCGCCATGGCCGAAGATGGTTACGGATGGGAGAAATTATTCAGCGAACGCATGTGTCGCCATTACCGTGAAGATTATGGTCTGGAAACAAGAGTTGCCCGTTTTCACAACGTCTACGGACCTTTCGGAACCTGGGAGGGTGGGCGTGAAAAAGCACCGGCGGCGATTTGCCGTAAGGTGATCGAGGCCAAATTGTCCGCGGATCACAAGATTGAGATTTGGGGTGACGGCAAGCAAACTCGCAGCTTCATGTACATCGACGATTGTCTTTACGGCATCGACGCTATTCTGCAAAGCGACAATGTACTGGAGCCGATTAATCTCGGATCGGACGAAGTCGTAACGATCAACGGACTGGTTGACATCGTCGAAGAGATCGCCGGAATCAAGTTGGAGCGAAGTTACAATTTGTCCGCACCGAAGGGAGTCAACGGCCGCAACAGTGACAACACGAAAATAGCAGAATATCTGAATTGGGCACCGGGCATCAAGCTGCGGGAAGGCATGGAAAAAAACTATGCCTGGATCTACGACCAGTACGTGGCCAAGTACGGCAAATAAGCCCGCGTCGGTGTGTTGATGAACAAGAGAACGATGCTGATTTTCAGCCAAGTCTATGTGCCTGACCCGGCCAGCGTCGGACAGCACATGCACGATGCGGCTGCGGAAATGTTGAGACGCGGTTTTCGCGTCATTGTCTATGCCGCATCGCGCGGCTACGACGATCCCACGAAATCCTATCCGCGCCGTGAAACGCGCGACGGGGTGGAGATCCGTCGCCTGCCATTCACCTCGTTCGGTAAATCGTCGATTCTCATTCGGCTCATCGCCGGTTTCTCCTTCATTTTACAATGCTCATTGCGCGGGTTGCTGGTGCCTCGTCTGGCGGGCATCCTCGTGAGCACCTCTCCTCCTGTTTGCCCGCTCGCTGCTGTATTTCTGGGCATGGTTCGTCGAAAGCCGGTTGTGTACTGGCTGATGGATCTGAACCCCGACCAAACGGTTGTTCTGGGGAAAATGAGCGAACGCAGCGTGGTGGTGCATTTGTTCGAGTGGATGAACCGACTGATACTGCGCCGCGCCGCTGGAATTGTCACGCTGGATCGCTTTATGGCCGAACGCGTGAATCGAAAAGTGGACATCCGGGATAAACTGTCAGTCATGCCCCCGTGGCCGCACGAAGACCAGTTGGAAAGCATTTCCCACGAAAATAATCCGTTCCGCAAACAGCACGGTTTGGAAGGCAAGTTCGTTATCATGTACAGTGGGAACCATAGCCTGGCCTCGCCGTTGAGAACGGTGTTAGAGGCGGCACTGCACCTGCAGGATGACCCCGACCTGGTTTTCATGTTTGTCGGAGGCGGATTGGGAAAAAAGGAAGTCGATGAGACCATCCAACGGCACCAACCGAACAATATTCTCTCGCTTCCCTACCAACCGCTCGATCGCATCCGCTATTCGCTTTCCGCCGCCGATGTGCATTTGGTGGCCGTCGGACCGTTGATGGTTGGCATCGTACATCCCTGCAAGGTCTACGGAGCAATGGCCGTTGGCCGACCGATCCTGCTACTGGGTCCCTCTCCCTGCCACGTCTCGGACATTGCGTCGGAAAATAACATTGGTTGGCAAATTGACTATGACGATGTCTCAGGTGCCGAGACGGTCATCCGGTCGATTCGAACAACGGACAAAACGTTGTTGAACGAAATGGGCCAACGTGCCTGCAGCCTCGTGGCTGACCGCTACAGTAAAGAAAAACTGTTGAAACAATTTTGTGACACGTTGGAAAGCCATGTTCCCCATGGCCGTGACTGTCCAGATTCTCAATAGCGAAAAGGTATCCAACGTCGCAGAGCGTGTTGATCATGGGGAAAAATCGTTGCGCCGGGGTCCCGAAGGCGATTTTTCTTTTTGCAGATCCTCCCGGACTGCCTCGGACCCATGTTTTTCAGGGTTACGTTCGGTTGCAGAATTTCTTCCGACATGATTTGAATGCTCACAAAAGACGAACCGGTCGGTCCGAACCCCGTTGCTTTTCAGACGTGGTCATCGTAGTGATTGCACGGCGGCTTGCTGTCAAGTTAACATGTGTTCTTCCAGTTCCAGATCAATCAGGGCAGGTGATGCGCAGAATTTTCCAACGTCGAGTCGCACTGTTTGTGGCCGTTGCCTTAGTCACCGCGGGAATCAACGCGGGGCAACAACCACCGTCCAAGTCTAAACGGCCACCGGATGTACAGAACACGGCAACGATCGAAGGTGTTGTGATCTACAAACCTGATTCCGAACGGCCGTGGAGGTACGCCAGACACTATGTCCAGGACCGGAATCGAGGACACCTGGCTGAAACAGTCGTCGCGCTGGTAGCTCCGGATTGGCAGGAGCCCGGTCCACCCCGGCGGCAAACAACAAGCGTGATTGACCAGGAGAACTTCGCCTTCATTCCGGAAACCACCGCCATTCGGGCTGGTGATCGAGTGAAGTTCAAGAACAGTGATCAGGCCGTTCATAATGTAAATTCGTTTGCCGCGGGAAACGAATTCAACGTGAATATGCCGGCAGGTGGTGAACACGTGGAGACGTTTTCCGGCGCCGGTGGCATTGGTGACCCGGTCATCATTGGTTGCATTTATCACAGTGCCATGCGCGCGTGGGTTTACGTGTTCGCCCATCCGTACTATCAAGTAACGAAGTCCGATGGACGCTTTCGTTTCAAGGATGTCCCGTCGGGGAAATATATGCTGGAAATGATCCATCCGGCCGGTAAGTTGCATTGGAAAAAATCACTCCAGATCAAGGCAGGCGAGCAACTGACATTTGACGTCACGGTCTCTCCGGACAACAAAGTGAAGTCGATTCGGTTTCGCAGATCAAAGGGTAGAAAAAAGCCACAACATGACAGGGAGAAAACTCATGACTAAACAAGTCACCAGTCGTCGGGGGGCCTTGAAAACCGGTTCTGCCGTGGCGACCGCAGTCTTGGCCGGGATGTCGATGCCCGACTTCGTTTTTCCAGGTCAACAACCGGCCGAGGAGTTAGTACCATTTTTGAACATGCCGCGAACGGGCCCGAACCGGCTGGATTGGGAAACGCTTGATTCGTGGTTCACTCCGCAAGACCAGGTCTTCAGCGTGCAGCACTACGGAATTCCGGAATTCGATACGGAAAACCACCAGGTCGAAGTCACCGGTCTGGTTGACCGGCCCGGGACATTGACTCTCGACCAACTCCGCGACCTGCCGAAAAAAGACCAGTTGATGACGCTGGAATGTTCAGGCAACGGCGCGTCGAAAGGTTTTATGAACGCCATCTACAACAGCAGGTGGACGGGAACTCCGCTCGCGCCGATTCTACGATCATGCGGTATCAAGCCGGAGGCGAAAGAGGTCGTCTTTTTCGGCGTCGATCGAAAGGAAGAGACGCTTCGCGAGGGAACCAATAGCGAGTTGAAGATCGAAGTTCCGTTTGGTCGCAGCATGTCCGTGCAAGACGCACTGAACCTTGATCTGCTCTTGTCCTACGAACGCAACGGAGAACCGATCGAGAGTCGCAACGGCGCTCCGGTACGTTTGATTGTGCCCGGTTGGTACGGAATCGCCAACGTCAAGTGGCTGCGACGCATCGAACTGCGCGACGGACGTTACATGGGGCGTTACATGGGCCGAGACTACGTAACCGTTCGTGGAGAGCGTCACGGCAACGAAGTTGTGTTTGTCGAATCGTCGGTGACGAAAATGAGATTGAAGTCGATGGTGGCCCGGGTTACCCGCCAGGCGGCTCGAGATGGAAATGTACCGACCAAGGCCTATGGCGCTGTGTGGAGTGACGGTACTGAGGTAAAACGAGTCGAGGTAAAAGTCGACGACGGTTCTTGGCGGGAAGCGGCGCTCGACAAAGAGCCGCGTTCCAAGTACTGCTGGACGTTCTTCTCGATTGACCTCGGTGCCCTGCAGCCGGGCAAGCACACCGTTGTGTCGCGCGCTATCGACGTGAAGGATCGCATCCAGCCTTCTACCGAGGACGAGGAAATCGCTCTCAAGAAAACCTATTGGGAAGCCAACCAGCAGTGGGTTCGAGAGATCGAACTGGAGGTCTAGCTTTCTCGCCCATGGCCGTCTTGTCCGCGATTCCCTCCGCTCGGGTCACCAGACGCTTGACGGGACGGGATTGCCCGTTCCCAACGTTGAAACGATCTGGTAGGAATGGTTTGATAACACAATACCGTTGCGACCTGTGGCGAGGGAAATGATGCTGCGTTTCCGGGGTCCCCTGATGAATTCTCGTCCCGCCTGATTCCCCAAAATGGTCCGGGACTCTATCCTGTTGTCATGGTGAAGAAAATGGCTTGCCCTCTACGAAGGATTTCTGCTGGTCGCAGCGGAAGTGACTTGTATTCCCTTCCGATCCAGTTCAGACCATTGGAAAGTTGTAACGTTTTCGAAAAAGTTAATCACTGTGAAAGGACGTTCTCATGAACCATTTGTCACGCCGCAACTTCCTGTTTGCATCGACGGGTGCCACAGCAGGTTCAATGTTCGTACCGGGACTCGCGGTCGGCGCCGAAAATTACCAGTACTTTTCCCGCAGCGGACTCGTTACCGGAAAACCGAAGCCTCTGCGCCACAGGGCGATTCCGGGCTTCCTCAGCGCTGAACAGATCGCGCCCCACCACAAGGCCCATTATGGTGGAGCGTTACGGGGTTACTCCGCTGCGGACGCCAGGGTCGAGGAAAGTGTCAAGACTGGCTCGGCAATTGACGCGGGCGCCTATGGTGCCATGCTACGATCCCGCCAAAGCAAAGGTAACAGCGTCATCCTGCATGAATTGTATTTTGGGGGCCTCGCTCCTGTCAGTCCCGATTTGCAGGGTGATGTTCGCTCGGCCATCGAAAAACGTTTCGGCTCGATCGACAAGTGGGCCAGCGATTTTCAGGCCAGTGCCAAGGGGGCCAGGGGTTGGGCGATGCTCGTGCGGCACCCGGTGAACGAAAAACTCTACAACGTGGTCAGCGACGAGCACGCGCAGGGACTGCTGTGGATGGCGGTCCCACTGGTTGTGATCGATGTCTACGAGCATGCCTTCTATGTTGACTACCAGAATCGGAAGGCCCTTTACGTTGAGAAGTTCATGGACCACATCGACTGGGACGAAGTAAACACCCGCTATCGACTGGCTTCGTAGCGCTCAGCGTTACGCTGGTCACCGACCACGGGTTCTGGCACGGAACTGTTGAATTCAGGTGGCAACAGACTGGTGAAATCGCAGAAGTAAGCTGGTCCCGGGATCAGTTTTGTTACGGTGAACGCCTGTCGAACCGATCTACACGGTTTGACGGAAGTGACGTGATGGTGGCCTGGACAAGTCGGGCGTCTGAGTTTGGAAACGCGGGGTCCTCGGTGCTGGTTTCATAGGCGCACCGGGAAGTGAAGGGAAATATGATGATACGTCTGCCGGGTTTACTGCTGATGCTGGGGGTGGTTGGGACGGTTGGGTGCGGGGCGCAGAACAGCACGGTCAATCCGCCTGCGAGAGAAAATAGCCGTGACGATTCACAGGATGTAGCTGCTGACACGGCTGCCACAGCACCCGATGCTGCCGCCATCCAGGAGCTGTTGGGCGATCCGGTGGTCAATAGCCTCGGGATCGTGCTAATTCCTGTTCCCGCGGGTGAATTCCAGATGGGCAGCCCGGCGTCGGAAACTGGTCATCAGGAGGACGAAACCCGACACCTGGTGCAGATCACGAAGCCGTTTTATTTAAGCGCACACGAGGTGACGCAGCAGCAGTATGAGAGCGTGATGGGTCACAACCCCACCTACAGCAAAGACGCGGATAAGCCTGTGGAAAACGTGATCTGGAATGATGCGTTGGATTTTTGCGGTAAACTGAGCGAGCAGGAAGGCCAGGAATATCGCTTACCGACGGAAGC
>PBTE01000093.1 GCA_002726515.1 Planctomycetaceae bacterium
TGTCGTAGGGCGGTTGAATGGTACTTGGGAGACGGTTTCCATCCAGTCCGAGCGCCAGGCATTAAGGGAAAGAATCGCGGATGTGCAGGCAACGACGACTCCGTCCCAAGTCGCTGGGGAAACGGAGTTGCCGGAGACTCCACCTGACAGCGTCGAGGAGGTGGAACCGAATGACCTTTTTGCGCAAGCCATGGCTTTGGAACTGCCAGCCCTCGTGCACGGAAAAATCTTTGCGCCCGGGGAAGACGTAAAACCGGACCTGGATTTTTACAGGTTTTCGGCGAAATCCGGTGAGCGACTTCTATTTGAAATACGAGCGGCTGACAAGGAGTCATTGCTTGATTCCCATCTCGAAGTGCTTCGCGAAGATGGAAGTCGCATTGAGCGGGTGTTTTTGCAGGCGGTGCGAGACTCTTACTATACGTTCATTGCGATAAATTCTGACGCCGTCGATGGCCAACGTCTCCACAATTGGGAGGAAATGGAATTGAACGAATTGCTCTATGCCAAGGGCGAGGTCTGTAAGCTGTGGCTTTATCCCAACGGGCCTGATGCGGGTTTTACGATGTATCCTGGCGAAGGCAAACGTTTTACTTACTTTGACACCTCTGCGATTACGCATGCATTAAACGAAACCTGCTTCATTGTTGAACCACATCCTCCAGGTGCGGAACTTGTGCCGACCGGGCTGCCTGTTTTTCCGATCTATTTTGAAAACGACGACGATGCCATGCGGGAACTGGGTAGCGATTCACGACTTTATTTCACTGCTCCCCAAAGTGGCAACTATGTCGTGCGCGTGACCGATGTACGAGGATTCGGAGGTCATCAGTATCACTACGACCTGACGGTGAGACATCCCCAACCGGACTTTGAAGTGACCGTGGAGATGGACGAACAATCGATAAGTGCAGGAGGTGCCGGAGAGTTTACGCTGCGAGCGAAGCGGGTGGACGGGTTCGAAGGAGAAATTCACGTCGATGTGAGGGAACTGCCAGCAGGCTTCTTTGCTTCTGCTCCGATTGCGATTCAGGAGGGGCAAACCTTTGCCCGGGGAGTGATCCGGGCTGTCAGCAGCGCTGTTTCGCCGTCTGCCGATGATTGCAGTCGAATTTCTGTGACCGCAGTGGCCACGATTAAAAACCAGACCGTGGAGAAACGACTTGCGGCGTTTGAGCGGCTGGAACTCGTCAAAACCCCCGAGGTGCTCATCCGGGTTGTTTCGAACGGTTCTTCCCCGGATTTTAAGTCTGACGACCTGCCGACGGAACTTTTTATCGCCCCCGGTGAAACCATCAGTGCACGGGTTATTGTTCAGCGTCACGACATGGAAAATGTGGTCTTATTCGGCAGAGACGATTCCGGGCGGAATCTGCCACACGGAGTCCATGTCGACAATGTCGGGCTGAATGGTCTGATGATTCGTGCTAATGAAAACGAACGCGAATTCTTTCTCACAGCTGCCAAATGGATTCCCGAAACGACGCGCATGTTTCATCTCAAAGCAAATAAGGACAAGAGATCGGGCATTGACCGGGAGGAAGCCTGCTGGCCTGTGATCCTGCACGTTCGCAAGCCGGTTTTGGCGGACAACCAGTCAGCCAAGACGCCCTGACGCGACCACGCGGGTGGACTGCCGGGGAAAAGAGACAGGTTCGTGGAAAGAATGCGTAGCCGGGCAGTCTGATAAAATCGGGCACCTGTCTGGCGTCCAGCCTGGCAGTAAATCTGAAACCGACGACCACTTCCCCTGTTGACCGGTCCTTCAGTCCCACGGGCAATTTTATAAGGAGTCGTCTGCCGGGAAAACTTCGGTAGTGTTCACCAGGGAACTATACGAATTCTTCGCCGGACCATGATTCCAGCTCGTTGCAATGTCCCTCCAGGTTTTCGATTTCCAGGCTGATGAGCTGCCCGATGAGTTGGTGGGTGCTTTGCGGCCGCCGAAGCGGGTCTTTTCGAAGCATGTTGTGTACCAGGCGGGTGATAGCCAACGGTACGTGGGGCACAAGTCGTCTGAGTTGTGGTGGTGGCTGCTGTCGATGTGCTTCGATGAGTCCTGCTGCCGATTTGGCTTCAAAAGGCCGGGAACCTGTAAGACATTCAAACAAGGTGACTCCCAGACTGTAAATGTCGCTTCGTTGGTCAGTTGCCAACCTGGAGGAAAACCGTTCAGGTGCCACGTAATGGAAGGATCCCGCGAAGGGCCTTTCAACCGCTGAAGAGGACTCACCCGTGCTGGATGCAAAACCGAGATCAATCAACGTCACGTGTCCAACGGACGACAACAGAATGTTACCCGGCTTCACATCGTTGTGAATCCAGCCTGCTTGATGCAGGGCTTGCAGGGCTTCAGCGGCCTGTCTGGTGGTCCACAAGATTTGGGCCAGATTCAACTGTTGTTTTCCGGACAGGGGTTGCTCAAGTGGGACCGCTTCCAAGCGTGGAAACACTACAAAATAAGGTGGCTCGTGAATTTGGCTTGCCAACGCTGAAATAAGATTCGGATGGGATACAGTGCTCGCAATCAACGCTTCGCGTTGAAGTAGTTTTACTACTCGCGAATCATTTTCATAAGCAGGTTTCAGAACCTTGACCACATAATCGAGTGGCCATTCTGCGGGGCACGTTGCCGGACGGGCAAGGTATGTGTTTGTGAGTGGTCCTTCGACCAGTAAATGTTCACAGCACCAGGAACCAAGCACCTTGGTTTGTGGTGCCGGCTGGTCAGCGCGTACTGGGCGCGAGGAGGCAAATTGGACGCTGGGAATCTGGGCCATCACGACTGGCGAAAGGACACAGGTGTGCCGGAGAACTGAAGCGGGGAATAGCGGGTGGGAAAGGGTTGACCGTTATAGATTTCATCGTCCTTCAGGCAATGAAAGTTGAATGTTCGGTCCCCTGACCGATACCTCTTGGGGCGACTGTGGCTCGTTTGCGGCCTCGCAAAGGACTCACCGGGGTTCGTGTTTGCCGGTTTGCGGCCGTCAGCCAACGTCGGTCGAACTCAAGTTATGCTCTGAAAATCACTGTAATTCTAGTCTGGTTCCAGATTTTGACAGGTGCCAAACGGAGCAATTTGACATCGAAACGCCACGCCGGTCGGGTTGGAGAATCAACAATTATTGGAACCGACGGATGTGAGACGGTCATTCGAGTGTTTACCGGAGAACCAGTCCGGGGACCGACGCTAGCATTCCGGGCCCACTCAAAACCGACGTGTTGGTCAGGGCTGGTTTTAAAACCTGTCGAACGGGTGTCGTGAACGCCCTTGAATTCCCCAGTCTGTGGGGTCGAAATGACCCCATGTGAAGTAGCGAATGATCCGGCCTTCGTGGTACAGTGTGCCCTTCTAACCGACACCCTCCATGGGAAGCAAAGACTCAATTTTACCAACGGAGATGGATTGCGGAGAAACAGAAAAGAAGAGCGAGGAGCAAGAAGGTATTCCTCTCCACGGCCTTGTTCTGGCATCTCTGCACTGCGGCCAGGATTCTGCTCAACGCTTTAGTCCTGCGTTAGTGAAACTATGTGGAATTCATTCTATCGCAGCTTGGCGCCCTACATCCTGGTGACGAGCCTCGTTGCGTTGCCTTTTCTCGTCTTCGGTGCCTATTCTGCAATACAGAGCAACGAGAACGTGGTGACAGACTGGTTACCACCCCACTTTGCTGAAACTCGAGATTTGAAGTGGTTTATCGGGCGATTTGGTACGACCGAGATGCTGGCAGTCAGTTGGCAGGGATGCACGTTGGAGGATCCACGTGTTGCAAAACTCGCGGAATCGATGCGGAAATTGAAAGTAGAGACTGCCAGTGGTGAGGCCGACCTGTTCCGCGAAGTGTTCACTGGTACGGAAGTTTTGGAAACGCTCACCTCTGCGCCGTTCAATTTAAAGGAACGGCGAGCTTTGTTGCGGCTTCGCGGCTGGCTGGTTGGTTCCGATGGGAAGTTGACTTGTGTCGTGGCGAGGCTTTCCCGGTCCGCTGGAAGGCTCCGACATCATGCTATTGATATGGTCTACGAACTGGCCAAGTCCGAGTGCGGCATCGCGCGGGAAGAACTTCGTGTTGCCGGACCATCGACGGATTCTGTGGCGATTGATCGCACCAGTCTCGAGACCATTGAGACCTTGAATGTCTTGTGTTGGAGTGTCTGCTTGCTGATGGCTTCGCTTTCGTTTGGCAGTTTGCGAGTCGGAGGGATGGTTTTTGTTGTCGCTCTGGTTTGCCAATTCCTTAGTTTGTCGATCGTTTATTACACTGGTACGACGATGAATTCCATCCTGATGATGGTGGGTTCTTTGGTTTTTGTGCTCTCGGTTTCTGCATCGGTGCACCTGGTGAACTATTACCGGGATGCGATTGCCAGTACGGGGATGGATGGTGCACCTGTCGAAGCTGTTCGCCTGGGTTGGGTTCCCTGCTGGCTTGCGGCGGGCACCACGTCGATCGGGATGGCGTCGCTGATGGTCAGTCGCATCAAGCCTATTTTCACGTTTGGTGAGTACGCGGCCATTGGTGTGTTGGCTGGCTTGGTATTTTTGATGATGGTCCTGCCTTCCTGGTTGACATTGCGGCCCATGGTGGCATGGAGCAATCGTTCTGAACGGGTGAGTCAGCAAACCTTTGAAGAAGATGGCCGGTGGAGTCGGTGGGCCAAGGTGGTCATGTGGCTTCACGGACCCATTGTGATTCTTGGCGTCGGGTTTCTCGTGTTTGCCGGTTTCGGAGTTTCGCGATTGAAAACCACGGTGAATTTGCACGACATGTTCCGCCACGATGCGCAGGTGATCAAGGACTACAACTGGATGCAGGAGAACATTGGACCGATGGTGCCGGTGGAGGTAGTGATCCACATTCCGAATGCGAATGAGGCTCGTATGCTTGATCGCATGCGACTGGTGGAAGAAATTCGTCGGGAAGTGGCCAAAGTCGAAGAGGTGGGTGGGACCATCACCGCTGCCACATTCGGTCCCAAGGTTTCCTACGGAGGAAGTGTGCTGGATGTGGTGCGTCGTACAGTCGCCAATCGCAAGCTTGAGAAACACCGCGAGGAGTTCAAAGACAACAAATTTCTGTACGACGACGGGGATGAGGAGCTGTGGCGGATCAGCGTGCGTGTGAAGGCGCAGACCCGGATCGATTACGGCCTGTTTCTGGACGATCTGGAGGCCACTTTGAAACCGGTCATTGAAAAGCACGAACAAGCGAGTCGTGGAATCACGGGGGTGCAAGCGACGCTTTGTGGCGGGGTTCCACTTGTCAATAAAGCCCAAAAGCAGTTGCTTGAAGATTTGATATGGAGTTTTTGCACGGCGTTTGTGCTGGTCGGTATTGCCATGGTTATTGTGTTACGAGACTTGGTCGGTGGACTGCTGTCAATGCTTCCCAACGTGATTCCCGCAATTTTTGTTTTTGGTTTCATGGGCTGGGCAGATATCGTGATTGATATTGGTGCGATGATGACCGCGAGTGCCGCCCTGGGGATTGCGGTCGATGACACGTTGCACTTTGTCGTATGGTTCCGGCGGGCGCTGGAATGCGGACTCAGTCGTCGACAAGCGGTGCTCAGTGCATTTCAACGTTGCGGGAACGCAATGATTCAGACTTCGGTGATTTGTGGTTTCGGTTTGCTCGTCTACTCACTCAGTCCTTTCGTGCCTATTTCCCGTTTCGGCTGGATCATGTGCCTGATGTTGTTTACGGCCTTGCTCGGGGACCTGATTTTTTTACCGGCTCTTCTAGCCGGCCCTTTAGGCCGTTTCTTCGAATTGAAGACCAAGGATCCGGTTTCCCGTGACGCAATACAGGTTGCGCCGGCGAACACTCCGGCCAGTTAGCTGGTTTCGACTCACATTTTCCCAGGTGGCAATGGCGATGGCAGTTCGAGACGCACGGTTTCTAGGGGCAGACCTGAGTACCACTGCACTTTCGGTAGGTGTGCGATCGGAAGCGGGTGAGGAAGATTTTGTTTCCGTTCCCGTGGCAGGTCAAACCACCTGGCAGCAGCAACCCGGTTTTGATCTTGAGTACCTGCCTCAGATGATTTTGAGCGCTCTTGAAAAATTTGCTTTTCGAGATTGGAAATTCGGGATCCCGGGCTCCCTGTCGTTTTCCGTACGGCAGCACGACATGGTTCTGATGGATGCGGACCGAATGCCATTGATTCCCGCAATTTCCTGGGAATGTCACGTGGCGGAAGCCGAAGTTCTCGAATTGGAAGAACTGGGAGTCGATCGAATCGTAGGCCCGATTGCGCCCCGCTTTATTCTTCCGAAGCTCATCTGGGCGCTGCGTCAGGATCCCGGGCTGGTTACAAGGCTCGCCGCGGTCGCCGCGACGGGAGACTACGTGGGAGCGATGTTGACCGGCAATTTGCGTCTGAGTGCATCCGATGCCCTGAGTAACGCGTTACTGGTTCAGTCGACAAAACAACTGGCTCGTGAAGCAATCGACAATACATTCGCATCAGCCAACTGGTTCCCGGAAGTGATTCCCAGTGGGGCGGTTGTCGGACAAGTACTGCCCCCAGGTGACCGCGCGTCTTCGTGGCACCAGGTTTGCAAGCTTTTACAGGGTTGGACCGTCGGTTCCAGTCTGGGAGATAATCATGCCAGCGCCGTGGGATGCGGTTTGGCGGATGAACAAACGATTGTTATCTCAGGAGGGAGTAGTGGCACGGTGGTACGGGTATGTCAACCTGCTTCCAAACTCGCTGGCAAGGCGAATTGCTTTGAATTTTATGATGACCGATTGCTTCTGATGATGCTGCCCGACTGTGCGATTTGGTATGCACGTTTTCTACAACGCAATGAGCAATTACCCACCGAACACGACATTTTGAATCAGTCGGTGCTGGACTCTGATTTTTCGCAGATTTGCCGAGTTCGACAGGAGGCGAGTCAGGGGAACTGGACCGAAATTTATCCTCCGGGTTTCGATGACTTGCCTTGGCCCAGCCAAGTGGCCAGTACGCAGTTTTCGATTGCGTTGGAGTTAGTGAAGCTGGTGCAGGAAATGTTGATGGAGGTACAGGATGTCGAATGGGGTTCCACGCGAGTCGTACTTACCGGAGGGTTGTGCCAGTCGCCTTTCATACGGGCTGTTCTACAATCGGGATTGAAGCAACTGGCGCCTTCGGTTTCGGTTTGTGTGAGCGCACGGTCCGACCGACTCGCCTTTCAATCTGCAACCTATGGTGCTCTGATCAACAGTATGCTGCTGGGTGACTATGCGCATTTGCGCGAAACCAGCGAGCGTCTTTGTCCTCAGCGTGACTGTGAAACACTTCCGGCTGATCAAGCGGCAATCCTGCAGGTATTGATCGGACAGCATCTGTCTGGTAGCACTGTGGAATGAACGCAAGATTGCAATGGAATTTGTGGTGGCTCGTGGCCTGCACTGTCTGTGTCGGTTGCCAACCAGCCTCTCCCACATCTACGGTGGAGATCCCCGTTCGGTCGAACACGCCGCCGGTTGCTCTGCGTTTGCTTGTGGTCGACGATCCACCACTGGCTGCCACGATCGAAAGCGAATATAACGCGCGCGCCATTGGTGGTGTGAACGTGGGCCAGACCTCGTCCGCTAAACTGCTGGCAAGGTTGAGGAAGAACAAGTCGTGTGACGCGGATGCGATCATTTATCCGGCCTGGTTGCTTGGAGAGCTTGTTGAAAAGGATGTGATTGTTGCCCTGCCCGATCACGTCCTGGAAGATCCTCAGATTAACCTGCCCGATTGGTTTTCCGTATTGCGTTTACGAGGAACCACCTGGGGCTCAAGGACCTATGCCCTTAGTTTTGGTTCTCCCTCTTTGGTGTTGTTCTATCGCAAAGATATCCTGGAGCAGGCCGGCCTGGAACCACCGCGCACGTGGGACGAGTATCAGTCCCTTATCGAACAGCTGCGAACCGCCGCTCACGACAATCCGGCAGGGGTCGCGGATTCTCAATGGGTTGCATCGGCCGAGCCTTTAGGGCCTGGTTGGGCTTGCCAGGTGTTAATGGCACGTGCCGCGCCAATGGCGAAGCATCCCAACAACTATTCCACGTTCTTTCACTACAAGACGATGGAGCCTTTGATCAATAGCGAGCCCTTTGTCCTCGCTCTGAAACAACTTGCGGCCGCTGCCCGGGTAGGGCCGGCAACTGCGGTTGAACTGACGCCTCACGACGTCCGCAGAATGCTGCTTAAGGGGCAGTGTGCCATCGGACTCACTTGGCCTGTCGCCAGGCAGCTGGAAGCCGGTGACGCGGGCCAGCTGCAGTATTCGGAAATCTCGTTTGCCGAACTACCGGGCAGTACCACGGTCTTTCACCGTCAAGACCAGCAGTGGCAGGAGCGGGATGCCCCGGAGTCCTTCCGGGTTCCCTTGTTGGGTGTTGCAGGACGGTTGATATCAGTCACTGTCGAGTCGGGTCGGTCGGCTGCCAGTTTCCGACTGGCGGGCCGGTTAACGGGTCAAGAGTTGGGTACCATTCTGGCCCCTGCCAGTCAGGCCACCGGTCCTTTTCGTCAATCTCAGCTGCCTGCCAGGGCCTGGTTTCCGCCGGGTGTTACGCCGGATCAACTGCGCCAGTACACGGAGATCTTGCAGACGAGAGAGTCACGCAAGTCATGGCTCACCTCCTTGCGAATACCGGGTCGTGAGCGTTACATGGCCGAGTTGGACCGAGCCGTCTATCGTGTATTACAGGGTGAAATGGAGGCTCAGCAGGCGCTGGATGCAACTGCCGCAGCGTGGAGGAAAATCACGGAAAAACTGGGGACCGATCAGCAGGCGGAGGCCTATCGGCATAGTTTGGGGCTGGGTTTTTAAAACGGAAGCCACGATTGCCGGTGACTTGACGGCAAGTGGGTCAATCAGCGAGCGGTCGTGCTGTGGGGAGGGTAGCATCGCCTGGACAGTCTTGCATGTCCCTTCTAAAATGTCTTGCACCGCGGGGCGGTAGCTCAGTTGGGAGAGCGTAGCGTTCGCAATGCTAAGGTCGAGGGTTCAAATCCCTTCCGCTCCACTTTTTCTAGAACCTGTCCGAATTGGACCGCAAATAACCGGCCGCTGGTCAGCAGTGCGGTTGGTTTCATTCGGCTCCAGGCAGGCTATCCGGGTGAAACGTCTGTCAGAGTTTTTGTTTCAGGCACTTCTGATCTGAGCAATACCTGATATTTGGGTTGATCTTCGATAATGCGAATGTGCATGCCCGTGGGAACCGAAGTGAACTCCTGGACCGTTCCCGATGGCCACTTGACGGTCAGGCGGTCCACCTTTTGCACACTGCCCAGTCCAAGATGGACCTGGCTGGCCTGTGATGTGATGAAGTTGTTATCGGGAAACACCTGCCGTAGAATTTTTCGTCCTTCAACTTCCGCTACGACACTGGCACCAATACCCAGACTGTTGCTGGCCACTCCCTCCAGCGAGACGACTAGACGACTGGACGGAGGAAATCGATTGGCGTAAATCCTCAACGGACCACCTCCGGCTTGGCAGACCACGAGATCTGGCTGCATATCACCGGTAACGTCGGCGACCATAACACCGCGGCCGTCGCCATCCGAATCTGCCTTGGTGAGATAGCCAATATTCAGGAAACTATTTTGGCTGAGGTTGAGGAATATCTGGTTGCGTTCGAACGCGCTCAGGTTCTGTTTGAGTCTGGAGACCTTCCAAGGGTTGCCGAACCAGATCTCTTGCCGCGATTTGTCAACATCCCAAAGAGCCGGAAGGTCCTTGAATCGATTAGATGGTTGCGACACGGCAACCCGCCAGACACAAGTTCAGCCATCTGGTTTGCCGCGAGTTACACTTTGAAAGCCGGCGGGGGAATAAATGTCGAGTTTGCCATCACCATCCAGGTCCACAAGACCCGGGCCATAGGCCCACCCGGTATTCGCAACTCGGGCGGCCACTCCAACAGGAAAAAAATCTCCGCGTTCACGATTCTGGTACAACTCGTTACCCGTAACAAAACCTTCGATCCGCTTGAAAGCGCCCGGAGGATAATCTTCTTCGCGAAGGTTCCCAATGATCCGACTGCCTGCCGCGGAATACATGTTGGCGAGATACAGGTCGGGGTCGCCGTCGGAGTCCAGGTCCCCGGCGGTGGCTCCCATGCTGAATCCCCCGAATCCCTCATTCAGCAATCGTTTGGTGAACGTGCCGTCACCTTGATTTTCCCACAACAGGTTATTTCCCATGTGATTTGCCAGAAAGATGTCAGCGTCGCCGTCAGGTTCCACGTCCAGACACAGCGTAGCGAAAACATCGAGGTGCTCGCCTGTCACGCCCGCTTGCTGGGAGACGTCGACGAATTGCCAGTCACCGAGGTTTTTCAGCACCAACCCTTCTTTCGATGTCTGATCGTCGATCCAGCTGGCGATTTGCCCGGTAGGTTCGGGGCCGGCAAGTCCGGCGTAGATATCGACCAATCCGTCTCCGTCAAAGTCTGCCAGGGCAGTTGCTCGAAACAGCAATGAGAAGTTAAAGAGGCTCAGGTTGTGTTCCGCAGGCAGTAAACGCCGGAACGTGCCGTCTTTCAAGTTTTCATAAACGTCCACCCTGCGTTTTAAAACCTGCTGACCTTGTTTATTACGAGCGGCAAAGTTAACGATGAAAAAGAGATCTTCGAATCGATCGTTGTTGAGGTCGGCTACCAAGCAACCCATCAGTCGCTCTTCCGCACTCGCGGTCAAGCCTGCCGCTGCCGTAATATCTTCGAAACGACCCCGGCCCAACCCGCGGTAAAGGTGGGAACGTGGCTGTTCAGTAAGGAGCAGGTCGGCTCGGCCGTCACGATCGAAATCCAGCATCCGGACTTGCACTGTGATGGGAGTATAGGGCGGTCCGGGCTTCTTCCAATTATCCGGCAGCGCGTCGACATCGATGCCACTATCGTTCGTGATCTCTTCCATCAGCGGATGTTGGCTAGAGGTGAACGACGCTGTGTTTACGGCAAAGCTGGTGATCCAGCCATCGGTCGTAGCGACGTGCTCGTCGAAACGGTTGAACTGCAGTGAACAATTGAGAGTGTGTTCGGCCAGACTGCCGTTTTCCAACTGGCCGGTCACGTGCATATCCCAGACGAGTCGCCATCCACCACTCAGGTCACCATGGACTTCCGGACTCATGGTAGTAACGTGGAAGGAAATGCCCTCAATGGCTTCAAATCTCTCTCCGTACGAAGCCAACTGCTGAATGAATGCCCGGCCATCCAACCGTTTTCTTTCATGCGAGCCTTCGTTCCAAAGTTCCGCGGAAATCGGATCGAGTGCCACGGTCGTTCCGGCTGTTTCGAACACCAATGCTTCAAATTGGGGGCTTAGAAATTTTGACAGTTGAGCGGAAGCTCCCTTTCGTATGACGGTACGAAACTCCGCCAACACGTCCTGGTCAACAACCAACACCAGGTGTTCGATGTCCCGCAAATACTTTTGCGTCGTTTCGGGGAGCGAAAAATTTGGCGTCAGTCCATTAGTCTGATCGCCATATTCTTCTGGTGAACCGGCCGCTGAAAGTGCGGTTTCGTCGGGATCTGCCTGACCGTCAGCAGGAGTTTGCAAATCCGACCGAGAGTTTTTTGAGACGACCGACTCCACCTTGTCGGAGCGGTTACAACCACCGAAGGTTGACAGGCCGACACCAACCATCATCAGGTAATAGGAATACCTCGATTGCAGAAAGCGTTTTTTCATCATGCTTGCTGACAACTCCGGGCGAAATACGCCAATCGCTAATCCCTATTCTAATCAGCGCCGGGAAATTTTCGCAACTACTTGAAGGCCAACTCCGGATTGGCTGAGTTGCGGTTTGGGTGTCTCTCCGGCAAGTTACAACCAGGATCGGTGCGAAGGTAAGGGTTATACAAGTTGCAGGACGGACCTGGCGGTTTCAGTACTTGGCATCCCCACCGAACAGTTTAGCACAAACCATCTCGGCTATTTTGGAGGGAGTTGAAGATTAAATAATGACTTTCACCGGAACCGGAATCAGCGGAAGAATCGTTGTAGAACCATTTCCGTTGGCTGAACTCCGGATTGTTTTGCGGAACCCTACCTGTGAGCACGTTCGGAAAGTCGCATCAGGTGCAACTTGTCTCTCTGTGGGCGATGCGGGTTTACCCCGGCAGAAAGAGACACGAATACCGGGTGCCGGGGCTGCAAGACGCGGCGGCGGAAATACCGGTCGAAAGGCCAGTTGCACGTTAAAACTGAGGCATTGTGTTATACTTATATTATCTTTGGATTGCCAGGTAGAAAGTAATTTCTATGTCCCTCAAGGTCTTGTACGCACTATCGGCGCTCCTGCTGGCCATTAGTTCGGCCACTTTTTTGATGGCGCTGAGGCGACGGCGATACGACCGGGCCGGATGGAGCGCGGTAATCGTCCTGCTGTCCTGTGTGGCCACCTATATGCTTGGTCTGGACCCGGAGAGCGATGGAAGAAAGACAATCGCGCACCGCAGTGCGGAATCGGTTCTACCGAAAAGACTCGA
The DNA here is from genome assembly GCA_002726515.1 of Planctomycetaceae bacterium. Classification (GTDB taxonomy): domain Bacteria; phylum Planctomycetota; class Planctomycetia; order Pirellulales; family Pirellulaceae. Next base: position 12,492 of record PBTE01000093.1, read on the forward strand.
AGCGGAATTCGGGTACACCGGTTCTAGTTCCTGTCGAGAGTGCCACGTTGAAGAACATGAGTCCTGGCGTCACAGCTACCACAGCAAGATGACCCGGTTGGCCACACCGGAGTCGGTGATGGCCCCCTTTGACGGTGTGACCCTTGAACACGCGGGCAGCACGTATCATCTTGAGCAGCGCGGTGACGAATTCTGGGTTGAATTGGACGACCCGGATTTTCAACGACAGGTCATTCGTTCCAAAGGAAAGCCGGGGCGGCCCACCGGTGACGTTCCGCGAGTTCACCGGCAGATCGTGATGACCACGGGGTCGCACCACAAACAAACTTACTGGCTTGCAGGATTACGCGGGCGTCTGGAACGATTCCGCTGGAATTACCGTCTTGATGACCAGCGCTGGATTCCGATGGAATATGATTTCCTGGTGCCGCAATCAAGACAGTCGCCAAATTCCCACTTGTTTTCATACTGGAACAACGGTTGCATCCAGTGCCACACAGTGGCCGGAAAATCACGACAAAGCAACGGAGTCTTTAACTCTCGCGCGGCCGAGTTGGGAATTGGTTGCGAGGCGTGTCACGGGCCGGGTGCGAAACACGTGCAGTTCCAAGAAAACTTGAAACAGAATCCACCGGCGGATTCCGACGAAGGAAGCTTGGAAGACCCGATTGTCAATCCTGTTGGACTGCCCCATCAACGTGCTGCACAAGTTTGTGCTCAGTGTCATGGATTCTTTATCGAAAAGAAATCAAACGATCGAAAGACAGACAAGCCCTCCTATCATGTTGGAGGCGACTTGCATGAAGTTCGCCACATTATCCGATACAGCCAGGATCGAAGCGAAAGCTGGATGCAGGGTGTGCTCAAAACAAACCCAAATTATTTGGAAAACCGATTTTGGGATGACGGTACTTGCATGGTTACCGGTCGGCCATACACCGGTTTACTCGAATCTGCTTGCTTCCAGAGGGGAGAAATCTCCTGTATTTCGTGTCACTCCATGCACCAGTACGAAGAGACCGACGATCAGCTCCAACCGGGCAAGCGGGGTAATAAAGCGTGCCTGGAGTGCCACACGACCTACGCTGACAATATTCAGGAGCACACACACCACTTGGAGGATTCAACTGGAAGCCTGTGTTACAACTGCCACATGCCGCACACCACCTACGGGCTGTTCAAGGCGGTTCACAGCCACCGTATCGACAGCCCCAGCGTTGCCAACAGCGTTCGCAGCGGACGACCGAATGCCTGCAACTTGTGCCATCTCAACCGAACCCAGGCATGGAGCTCCGACTATCTCAGCAAGTGGTATGGTTTGCCGGAAGTTGAACTCGAGCAGGACGATCACGAGATTGCGGCTTCTCTGTTGTGGCTGTTGCGCGGGGACGCGGCTCAACGCGCGATCCTTGCCTGGCACATGGGCTGGGAAGCAGCCCGGCAGACGTCCGGCCAGGAGTGGCTCGCTCCGTTCCTGGCACACTGCCTGGACGACCCTTATTCGGCGGTCCGCAACGTGGCACGCCGTTCGATTCGCAAACTCCCCGGGTTTGAAAAGTGGGACTATGACATTCTGGTCCCCGTCGATCAACAAATCGAAGCAAAGCTTCAAGTTCTCGAACTGTGGAGGCAACGAACAGTTGTTCCACCGCAAGCAGCGCCTCCGATTCTTATCTCCCCCACGAAAGTGATCGACCAGGAGAACGTCAGTCGCCTGCAACGCGACCGGGACAACAGCCCGATCTTGATCAACGAATAGACTCGCGGGGATCATTTCCACGAGTGCCGGCAATGCGACGCGGTTGATGGAGGTGGCGGAACGCTCCCTGCGAGGGTGTCGTGGCCGGCGTCAACCCAATGCTTTCGTGGTCGAGAAGATGTGCTGAACGGCGTTGAAATTATTGATAAGTGTGAATAGAGTCGTCAGAGCCAGCAGTGACAAGAAAACGGTGCGGTGAAATTTCCGGGCGAGCTCTTCCGGCGAAGGAAGAAGAAAATAGTACATCGGAAAAAGCCACGCCGCCGAGTAAAGGAACACATCAATTCGGTTCCGCTCAATGGGCAACTTGCCCCAGCCGTAATAGCTGTGCAGGATGAAATTGAAAAGGAGACAGCCCAACATACCCCAGGAAGCGAACCGCAAAGCGAATTTGCGTCCTTTTCTACAGACGCAGATTAGTCTGTGTGCAAGGAGGGACACGAGACCAGCCACGGCCAGTGTACCAGCGGGTGTAAATTCCCAGATTGAATAAGTGAAAAAGTAACGACGGGAATCCATCAGCATTCGATGCTCCGGTACCGGTGATAGAAACGGCGCAATCACAAACTGTCGCAGCATGGTGGAGATAAAATAAGAGGGATTGTCGAGAACTCCCCAGGCGCCGTAATTATCGAGATCCTTGACGGTGCGATCAACTGCCGGAGCCCCCAAATCCATGGAAGAGCTCTGCCAATAAATGAATGCCCCCGAAACGCCGGCCACAACGACCGCGTAAATCGTTGCCACCCTCATCATGCCGCGCAAATCTCTTCCGTAGTGCTTGTAAAGCAAAATTAGAAAGCACAGGCCGGGTTGGGCGATGTTGGGAATTGTCATTCCAAAAGAAATGATACTCAGAGTGATCCAGCCCACTAAGGCCAGTCGATTGTGTTTCAAGCAGAAGAAAAACAGCAGGTACGACAGCCCAAAGAAAAAAAGCGAGTAACAAAAGCTTTCGGGGATATAGCTTAAGAAGAGACCAACGTTGCTAAACCCCAGAAAGCAGGCCGACAAAACAGCGATCAGAATATCCTGGCAAAGCAGCAAGCAGATGAAAAAAAAGACAATGACGCTGAAACTGAGAAAAGTCGTTGACAGCAGCGTAGCCGCCTGCAAGGCCGCTCTTCTTATGTGCACCGGTTGACGACCAGGGTAGGCGTTCTTGAAGTGAGTGAAGGCAAACTGGCCGAGCGGTTTGAGCATCAGGGATAAAAAGGGATGACGATGCGCCGAATAAGCCGGAGCGCGAGCAAGTGTCAACGTCATGCTGAACCCGATCGTGTCGGATTCGAAAAACCGGTTATCAGCATGGAAATTGCGGATTTCCAGGGCAGACGTGGCGAGGTTCTGATACATCCAGAAAAAGGAGCATCCGAGCACAAGCGGGATCAGCAGGTAGGTCAACCACGTTGCTGTTCTCCCAGCGTTTCGCACTGCCATGCCGGGGGATTCGTTCATCGTGTTTCACGCCGAATTCGTGTGGCGCACCTTCGTTCTCGATTAGACCGGCCAGTCATGCCACGTTCTTCAGGTCCGCTGGGCCACACGATTGTTTTTCCGTTTCGGAACTCCACGGGCGAATCCAGATGACGGGGCCTGCCATCCAGGTCCCGGTCGCATGAATTTTTCACCGCCCGCTTCCTGACCGGCCGGTGCTGAGCGGTTTAAAATTGGCAGGTGAAGAAGCAGGCGCGCGACTTATTTTACCGCGGATTGCCGGTTAGTTCAGCCCGAGATGGTCAAGGTAACTCCGTCAACCGGCCCTCGAACGCTGTTTTGTTGTTTTCGTACCGGGTATTTCAACCGGGGGTGGGTTGCGCAAAAGGTAGCAAGGATATTTGAGGGTGAACTGTCGTGCCAGGCGTTCGTTCCGGCGCAGGATCGTACGTCGCAGCATTGGATTGCCGGTGGTGCGATGGTCAATGCGACGCAAAAACGTTCTGAAAAGCGGGCGTTTGCGGAGGTTTTTAAGCTTCGCTAGCGGTACCGCGTTCGAGTTCCTGCTGCTCTAGTTTGTTGGAGTTCACCGGGAGATGGCCCTCCACTGGCTGCCGGTAGCCTGTCAACACAACCCCCTGGGATCGAAAAAACGAATGAATAACTCTAAAAATGCACGCGACAGATTGTCGTTTTCCGGACGATAAATAGTTAATGAGGACTTGACCGGGGGGGAACGGAGTGGAGGTCAGCCAACGGGTTGCCTGGAGTCGGAATTGGTGGAAGAATTGTTGCCGAGTCGCGTTTCCAGTCCCTGAATTCTGAATATTTTGGCAGTGTACCTGACGTGGAAATGACATCCACAAAACCGCGGCGGGCGTGGCTTGCTGCTCTGTTGAGTCTGCTCGGTGGTCCCCTGGGCCAGGTCTACACCGGCCACTTTGGCCGTGGCGTCCTGCTGTGGTTGATCGGTACATTTCTTCTCCCGATTCTCTGGTTCCTTACTGTCTTTCTGCCGTTGGGACGTGTGGGATTGATGTTGTTGTTATTGTGCGCTTTGGCGTTTCCCATTTACCTGGCGGTGGACGCGTTTTTGCTCGCACGGCGAAATTCTGGCGGGCCCCTGAAACGTTACCAGCGTTGGTGGGTGTACGTACTTCTGTTTCTGGTGTGTGTTGTGGCAAACAGGGCCGTTACTTACGCGGTTCGCTCATTTGTCGCCGAACCGGTTGTGCAGCCGGTCCGCGCCATGTCTCCCGCGATTCAAGCAGGTGACTGCGTCCTGATCGAGAAGTGCTATTCCAGCGCGGAGCGACTCCGACACCATGACATCGTTGCGTTTCGCAGCGATGGCCTTGATTCACCCCTGTATGTGATGCGGGTTGCCGGTCTTCCGGGTGAGACGATCGAAATTCGCAATGAACGTGTGCTAATCAATGGTGTCCAGTGGCATGACAAGTGCGCCGTGTTCGAAGGTCCGTTGTCGCCACACGTCGATCTCGCAAATTACGGCCCGTTGAAGATCCCGTCGGACTGCTTCTTTGTGTTGGGTGATAACAGGCGAGTTTCAAAAGACAGCCGGTTGCTGGGCCCGATTCCATTTGTGGACTTTTACGGTAAAGTTCGCATGATTTACTGGTCGCAGGCACGCGTGTTTCCCGATCCGGGGGATACTTCACATTACCTGCCGGGACCGATCCGCTGGGATCGGATGGGGACTCGCCTTGATTGACCTGACCACGCAAAATGCACTGCATGCTGAACGGACCGACCGGAGCAGAGAATGCGAAGACCCTGCGTCTCGGACGTTTTGGGAAACAGGCAAATTGAACGGCATGCTGATGGCAGTTTCCTCCTGTGGTAGTGGCTAGTCGAGCCAGGAACCTTCTGGTGATGAACATGGTTGACTCATGGCAATTCGGCGTCGGTCTGCTGATCAGCCTGTTCCTTGTCGCGTGGCTTGGCGCGCGTCGCAAGGCGCCTGTGGCGGGAATTTCGCATCCACCCACGACAAAAGGCATCGTGGCCTTCCGATCTCTGAGTGTAATACTCGGTTTGACAGGCGGGCTACTGTTGGCTGAGGCGGTTTTGTGGATTGCAGGCGTCGAGCCCCCCCGGTTGCGTGGCAAGCAGACGCTCACTCGAAAGGGGGAAACGGGTAACTACTATCACTGTTACGCGTCGAATCCAAACCAGGAGTTCCAGCCGGTGCCGGAGGAGGTCCGCAAAGAATCATGGGAGTTGCTGGACAATCAGTTGAGAAAAAAGCCGGTTCCGATTGAATGGCTCGAGAAGACGCCGTGGTGTGTAGAGTACAAGGTGTCCAGCCAGCAGATTCGTGATCGAGAGTACCAGATTCCTCTGCCGGCCGGCGTCACCCGAATTGCGATGGTTGGGGACTCATTTGTCTATGGCGAGGGAGTTCCGTTTCATGCAATCCTTCCCAAGCGGGTGGAATCTTTACTCGGAGAAGGGTTTGAAGTGGTCAACGGGGGCAGGTCGGGCATTGGGACCCATGCAGAGGTTCAGATGCTCAGAGGGCCCGTGCGGCGTTTTGGCTGCTCTCGTGCAATTGTTGTGTTCATTGCGAACGATGTGGAACTCACCGGCGGACTGAAACGACGGCAGAAGTTTATCAATGATCTGATCAATGTCCGCGAAGAATACCTGACTGCACACGAGTTGCGGGCCTGGTATTCTGGGCACTTGCGAACACTTCACTTTCTGGGAGCGTTTCTGGAAATGCGCCGCATTCGTCAGGAAACGATTCAGTGGTACCTCGACTCCTACGACTGGAGGTATAACGCCGAAAACCTGAACCAGTTGAACGCTGACTTTCGCGCCATGGCCGCGATTCCCGGGTGTCAGGTGGTACTCGTGCTCTATCCACTGATGGAGGGACTCGAAAACAGGTATCCTCTGGCCGCTGTTCACCAGCGGGTAAGCAGGTTGGCTGACGAGGCGAACCTGCCGGTGCTGGACCTCGCCGAAGTGTTTCAGGGCACGGATACGCAGTCACTGCAGGTACATCCTTGCGATCACCACCCCAACGGCAAAGCTCACGACATTGCCGGCCAGGCGATCGTTCAATGGCTTCGTGAAGAGGTGCCGGGTTTCCTGGCCCGGTGAGCATTCGTTCGGGCTGTTTTTTGCGGTCATTGCAAGACCTTGTGAAATGTTGAGACCATCGCGGCGCTGGCAGGCTGCATGGCGCGGGCGAGGAGTCCCACGGTGCAGAAATCTCCCCCCGCTCCGTTCTTCCGGAAAACCGGCCCCGGGCTTGCTGTACGTCTGGCTGATGGTCTGTGTCACGGCCTCTTAAGTTAAAACAGTCGGGCTGTTGTCGTCATGGCGCAAAGATACACCAGGGCTCATCTCTAGAAAGTGTTTCCTGCGCTAAGCCCAACTGTTATATTGGATGAACGTGTGTAGAAGTTGTTGTTGACCCGAAGGGTGGTTTTGAGAAAATGCTCTTCCCGGCTGGGCCAGCGGGTTCCCGGTGTGGGAAACTGGAAGACACTTCCGATTTCATTTTTCATTTGATGACTGAGATAACCGGAATGTACAGGCAACGAGCCAGCTACCTTGCAGGTTTCTTGATGGTTCTGATGACCGGTTCGATTTACGGCCAGGCGCCGCTCGATCGTGCATCGGGTGTGGAGGAGTTTGTCACTCAATATTGTGTGAAGTGTCATGGAGAGCATGAACCGAAGGCCAAACTGACGCTGACGCTGCAGGTGGATTTGCAATCAATCCTCAGCCAGAATGAAATGTTCGAGCGAGTACTCCGTGCGGTGGAGAGCGGTACGATGCCACCCGAAGAGGAATCACAGCCGCCGTCGCAGGAAATTATTTCGTTCGGGAAAGCAATTCGTCACCTGTTCGAACACGCAGGGCTTACGGTCGACCTGGATCCTGGTCGCGTTACCATGCGACGTTTGAATCGGACGGAATACAAAAACACCGTAAGGGATCTGATTGGTGTCGATTTCAACCCGGTGGAGGATTTTCCGACCGACGACATTGGTTATGGGTTTGATAACATTGGTGACGTGTTGACGACCTCTCCGTTATTGATGGAGCGTTACCTGGCTGCGGCGGAAAGCATTGTGACGCGAGCGATTGTTCCCGACCCGGCGGAACCCCTGCGACGCGAGGTGAGGGCGGAAAGGGCAGAGCCCACCGATGGCGAGATTTTGTTGGAAGATGGGTACCGCATCATTGCCAGCAACGGAAGTTCGCCGGTGGAGACAGGACCGCTACTTTATCCACGGGCGTGCGACGAAAATCAGGAATACGTGTTTCGCGCCAAAGTGTACACTCCGTCGGAGACCGGGCCGGTGAAGGTCGCCGTGCTGTTGTTGGGCGACAACTCACCAGCTTCACCGGCTGGTGAAGACGCAACGGAAGTTGTGCTGGGAGATCTTACCGAACGGTTCACGGTGGGTGGAATTTATGAAATACAAACCGGTTCACCGGAAGAGGCGGAGGTCATTCGTCTTGACCTGCCCGAGATGCCGGTGGAACGGCGCGTGGCGCTTGCTCTGGTGAGACCTTCTTCCGAGGAAAATCCGGTACGGTTGTTTGTCAAGTACCTGGAATTGGAGGGGCCGCTCGACACGCGCCCCGCCAGTCACTACAGGTTGCTAGCGCATGATCCGCAGACGGCCCCATCGAATCGCACCGAGCAAGTCGTGCAGCGGTTTTTGCGACGGGCCTATCGCAGGACACCAACCGATGAGGAACTTCAGCGGGTGGTCGCACTGGCACACGCCGAAGAAGCCGACGGAAAAAAATGGGAAGAATCGATTCGGCGGGCATTTCAAGCGATCCTCTGTTCTCCCAAATTTTTGTTCCGTGTTGAGTTGGACGAACGGCCACAGTCTCCGGAAATCAGGCCGCTGGACGAGTTTTCACTGGCATCTCGGATGTCCTACTTCTTGTGGAGTTCCATGCCGGACGATGAATTGCTCGACCTGGCAGAACGTGGTGAGTTGACGTCTTGTCTGGACGAACAAGTGCAGAGGATGCTTGCCGATCCCAAGGCGCAGACGCTGGCCGAAAACTTCTTGCCACAGTGGCTTCAGATCCAGCGCTTGCAAAGGTCTGCGCCGGACCCGGAGAAATTTCCGGATTTCGACGAGCACTTGCGACAGGCGATGTTAAATGAGACAAAGTTGTTTTTTGCATCGGTGATGGATGAAGACCGCAGTATTTTTGACTTATTGGACGCCGATTACACGTTTTTGAATGACTCGTTGGCAAGGCTCTACGGAATTCAGGACGTCGATGCTCAGTCCGATGGGAAAGAGTCGGCACGTGACAGCAACTTTCGTCGGGTCGTGCTAGAGGGTCGCCGACGAGGCGGCCTGCTCACGCAGGCCAGCGTGTTGACGGTCACGTCGAATCCAACACGCACCTCGCCGGTGAAGCGAGGGCGTTGGGTGCTGGAGCAGTTGCTGGGCGAACCCCCTCCGCCCCCTCCGCCCAACGTACCGGAATTACCTGAACACGATCAATCCACCGCAACGACGCTGCGGCAGAAGTTAGAAATTCATAGCGCCGACCCGACTTGTGCCAACTGCCACGCTAAGATGGACGCAATTGGATTTGCTTTGGAACATTACGACGCCATCGGGGCCTACCGTGAAATGGACGGAACGGCTGAAATCGACGCCGTCGGGAAATTTGCTGATGGAACGACATTTGAAGGTGCGGAGGGGTTGAAATCCGTCTTGATGGAAAATAAAGCCCTGTTTTCTAGGTGTTTGACGGAAAAGATGCTAATCTATGCACTCGGCCGTGGTCTGCAGTACTATGATCGGAGTATCGTGAGCCGCATTGTAGAAGCCATGGCTGATGACCGATACAAGTTTTCGGCTCTCATTCGTGCGATCGTCAAGAGCGAACCGTTTCGCACCAGGCGCAGCGAGCCAACACGCCAGTTGGAAACGAATCCAAAGGAGTAATACGCAGCATGACTCCCAGAACACTTTCTCGACGTCGGGTGCTTCGTAGCGGAATCGGGGTCGCAGTTTCACTACCGTGGCTCCAAGCCATGGGGCCGGTTCAGGCTTGGGGTGAAACGGGGAAAGACTTAAAATCGCCCAATCGTCTGGCCGCTCTTTATGTGCCCAACGGAATAAACATGGCGGATTGGACGCCGACCACTGAGGGAACTGATTTTGAACTGCCCGCGATTCTGGAACCACTGACGCCGGTGAAGGATCAGTTGCTGGTCCTGACCGGCCTCGCGGCAGACAAGGCACGTCCCAACGGGGATGGTGCTGGCGATCACGCCCGCGCGCTGTCTGCATTTCTCACCGGAGCTCAAGCACGAAAGACGGACGGAACAGACATTCGCGTGGGGATTTCGTTGGACCAGGTGGCCGCATCAAGAATCGGTCACCAAACCCGTCTGCCTTCACTGGAGATAGGTTGTGAAGCGGGCAAGTTGGCGGGTGGTTGCGACTCGGGGTATAGCTGTGTCTATTCGTCAACGATGGCCTGGCGTTCCGCTACCCAGCCGCTCCCGAAAGAAGTGAATCCGAAACTGGTGTTCGAGCGATTGTTTTCGACCGTGCCCGATGATGTTCGTGTGCGGCGCAACGCGCGCAGTAAAAGTATTTTGGATTTTGTACGCGAGGATTCCAGGGATCTTTCCAGGCAGCTTGCGGTCGACGATGTGCGGAAATTGGACGAGTATTTCTCGTCCATACGCGATATCGAACTGCGAATCGAACGATCTGAAAAACTTCCGCCGGTCGCAGTGCCCGAGGTCTCCCAGCCGGAGGGGATACCAGCCAGCTACGAGGAACACATCCGCCTGATGGCCGACTTGCTGGTACTGGCCTTTCAGTCAGACGTGACTCGAGTTTGCACCTTTGTTCTGGCCAATGAAGGTAGCAACAGGAGTTACCCCACGCTCGGTGTCAGCGATGGCCACCACTGGCTGTCACATCACGGGAGGGAAGAAGAAAAGCTAGATAAGATTCGCCGGATCAACACCTTTCACACCCGGCAGCTTGCCTACTTGCTGGAAAAACTGAAATCCGTTCCTGAAGGCGATGGTACCTTGTTGGATCACGCCATGGTCGCTTACGGCAGCGGGAACTCTGACGGCGATAGGCACAATCATAATGATCTGCCAATTGTCCTGGCGGGCGGCGGTTGTGGAACCTTGCAGACAGGCCGACACGTCAGATACGCGGAAGAAACTCCTCTGAACAATCTCTGGGTTTCGATGCTGAATCGCATAGAAGTCGATGTTGAAACGTTGGGTGATAGCAGCGGCGTGTTATCCAACCTCGGTTGAACTCGCTTCATCTGGATGCTGCTGATCCGCGCGAACATCGGAAATAGCTGCGGTGTTGGAGATCGCAACTCCAGCGTTTCGTTAGTCCCGCCTTCCCTCTGAAGTCACTGCCGTGCCCGAGAGGGCAGTGCCGATGCGTATTCGTTGGATTGTACGCTGCCACGGAACAGCACTTCGGCGCACTGTGCAAAGCCAGGGAAGGTTGAACGTCGTGATGGGAGCGACCATAATTTATGCGTATTCATTTGAGCGAGCACAACTCCTGAACCAGTAATGAAAGCAGGGCTTTCTAAGGTGCGTACCAATCTGTTCGCCACAATCTGTTCTATTTTGATCTCCGCCGTTTCCATCCATGAAGCGGACGCGAAGAAAATTTTGTTGGCGAAGGATGGCAAGGCGCTGCATTCGATTGTGGTCAGTAAGGACGCCGGGGAAAGGGTTAAGGCATCAGCGCAAACGTTGGCCGATTATCTGGGCCGGATCACTGGCGGCACCTTCGTTGTCGCAACTGGTGACGGCTCCAGGGGCATCGCGGTCGGACTTCACGATGGTTTCCCCCACACCGGCGCAGGCACCGCCCTGTCACCGGAAACGATTTCTCGAGCGGACGACTTCCTTCTCCGCTCGCACGCCAACGGCCTGTATGTGATCGGCACGACCCCGGTGTCAGTCGGCCATGCCGTGTGGACCCTGCTTCACTATCTGGGGCATCGGCAGTTCTTCCCCGGCCCGACCTGGGAGGTCGTTCCGAGCGAACCGAACCTGCCTATCGCCATCGACCAGGTGATTCATCCGGATTATCTGTTCGCGACGATGTTCCATTCGATGGGCAACTTCTCGCCGGAGGGCAACAAAGAGATCAACCGGTGGCTGGAACGCAACCGGATGGTTAACAGCCGCGACTGGGGTTTCGGGCATGTCTATCAGGAACTGCCGAAGGAGTATCCTGAGGTGTTCGAGAAGCACCCGGAGTATTGGTCACTGGTGAACGGCAAACGGGCGGGCGCTAAGCTCTGTCTGTCGAATCCGGGCCTTCGCAAGCTGTTTGTGGCCCGTTCGCTGAAGTGGCTGAAAGAACATCCCGAGGTCGTCGTTATTTCCGCTGAACCGGCTGACGGCGGCGCGTGGTGCGAGTGCCGGCCGTGCAAAGCGTTGGGCAGTCCCTCCGACCGTGCCCTGGGCATGGCCAATGAAATCGCCCGCGCGGTCGACACCGCGTATCCCGGCGTGGAACGGTATGTGGGGCTCCTGTCCTATGCGAATCATTCGCCGCCGCCCGAGCGCGTCCGGGCGCACCCTCGCGTGTTCATGGGCTTTGCGCAGGGATTCTACTTCGGACAGTTGATCGGCATGGACCTGGTGGACGCCTGGGTGGCGCGGGGCGTGAAACAATTCGGTATTTACGACTACTTCAGTATTTACCAGTGGAGTCACGACATGCCCGGCCTGCCGGGCGTCGGCGCGCTGAAGCGGACCGCGCGCAAGATCAAGGACTTTCATGACCGCGGCGCCGTACAGTGGACGGGCGAAGCGACCAATAGCTGGGGTCCGGCGGGCCTGGGGATGTACATGGCGGCACGATGCATGTGGGACAAGAACCAGGATGTGGACGAACTTGTCGACGACTTCCTGACGCGGTGCTTCGGTGATGCAAAGGCCCCCATGAAGACTTTCTACGAATTGATCAACGGCGACACCGCGCCGCTGGTCTCCGACGACCTGGTCGGCCGGATGTACAGGAGTCTGGATGCCGCCCGCAAGCAAACGAAGGATCCGCAGGTGCGGGCCCGGATCAGGGACCTGGTCCTCTGGACACATTACATCGAGTTGTTTCGCAGTTATACGGCCGACACGGGCCAGACCCGGCAGGCGGCGTTCGAGCGGATGATCCGCTATTCCTACCGGATGGCCCCGACCCACATGATCGCTTCCCGTCCGCTGTACTACTACTACAACGGGGGCATGGACCCCAAGACGAAGATCCCCGCTGAAGCCGAGTTTGAAATCAAGGAGGAGGAGAATCCCTGGAAAAGCAGCGAACCTATTACCCTGGACGAGATCGATACGATCGTCAAGCGCGGCATCGCCACGAATTCGATTCACCACATTGAACCGGTTGCCTTTAGCGATGAACTGGTCCCGGCAACACCCCTGGGTTTGAAAGGTACGAGAACACCCCAGGTGTTCAGCGGGGCCGGGGGCCACCGCGTGTTTTACACCTGGGTGACTGAGCGGCAGCAGGAGGTTCTGTTTTTGGTGACCGCGGGTACAGCCATCCCGGCATTCCGCGAGAGAGGGCCGGCGAAGATCAAGATGTTCTTTCCTGCCGATTCCGACCGTGTGGTCGCCAAAGGCCTGGCGCCGCCGACAGGCAACCCGACGGGCGAACTGACGAAGGTCAGGCTGCCCGCCTCACATACCGGGCTGCATCGGATTGAGGTCGATTCGCGGAGTTACGGACGCGTCGATATGCAGCCACCTGCGCTGTTTGTCGAGAAGTGGAACAGTCAATCCGATGTGAGCACTGTTTCATGGTTTTCGGCTTATTTCTTCGTTCCTACGGGCACCAGATATGTTGGTGGCTACTCTCCGGATGCGGTCGGATATCTAAAAGATGGCAGCGGCAACAATGTACTGGCATTCACCAAGCCGGAGTTCCCCGGTTACTTTCATGTGGAAGTTCCCCCTGGACAGGACGGGAGTGCCTGGCAGTTCTTCTACTGTGGAAAAACTCCGTGGTTGATGACGGTCCCCTCATTCATGGCTCGCAGCCCCGAGGAATTGCTGATTCCCGAAGAAGTGCTGAAGACGGAATTGACCGCCCGTAGGAATCGTTAACGGCCATGGCACTTACGAATTGAGCGGAACGGAGCGTCGTGTTCCCGTAGTAGTAGGGGGTACCGTCGATTTCAACGTACTGCAACAGGTTCGCGTCATCCAGCCATGCGCCGGCCATGTACGCGCCCACCAGGTCCGCGTAGGGTTCCAGCAAGCAAAACAGCGCGATTCCCGAGCAGTGTGAAGTGTTCGGGCCAGTGCATAGTTTACCAGCGAAAAACACTTTGCGCTCCGGAGGGAGTTTACTAGTACCCGTCAGCAGGGAGCCGGGCTGGGGAAGGCGGTTCGGGTTGTCCCGTTTTTTGGGTGTCCTCGCCATAGCCCGCGTCTTTGCCGATGACGATGACATACTTCGTGCGGCCGCTTTCAGCCAGTGCCATCGGCACCGCAGCGTTGGCACTGGATGTCGCCGGCGCTGCGACAATGGGCAGCGCTGCGACGATTGCGGATTTGATCATCATTCCCCGCGTTACTGCGCCTCTGCCCGGGAGGGAAACATTCACTTGGTTTGGCATATTCAGACTTCTGGTTCTGCTTTGTCCGGTTGGCGCGAATGGGGTGTGTCCGGAGTTTTCCGGATACTGCGGAATCGCCAGAAGCCGATCAAATTACTCATTAAAAACGTAGCTTCCATCAGTGCAGCGACCGGTGTTTCGGCCAGGATGTTATGGAGCACCCAGGATGCGTTGCCCAACATGAACATGATGCGAACTGTCTGGCGGCCCTTTTGAAAGGTTCCGCATGTCGCCAGTAAGGTGCCAACCAAACCTATGAACTCGACAGGACGCTCGTACGACAAGCAGAACGTTGCCACGATTGCTGCCAGGAACAGGCACATGATTTTTTTATTGACAGTGAATGCCGCCACATAAGATCGACTGCCCATGAAAAGAAAAAGGATTCCGGGGGCGGTCAGGTTCAGGATGAAGAAGTGGCACGCGTTGGCAACAGCAGAAGTGGCTATCCAGACAAGCAGAACGCGCCGTGATTTCATCTGAAAGGCGGCAATGCCGACTGCAAAGGCGATGGCAGCAACTATCTGGGATAGAACAAAATTACTCAATAATTCCAACCTCGGGTTGGTCGACTGAAGGTTGTGCCAGCTAACTCAGATCACGTATTCGTGACCCGCTGCGTGATTTCGGAGCCCGAAAAAAAGAATAGGGGAAGACGGTTCGGGTTGTCCCACTTTTTGGGTGTACTGCCCTATCCCCGTGGTGATTCTATCAGCAGCGGTCTGAGAGCATAATCAGGCCAAACGCCTGACGCAACTTTACTTGCTGACGAAGCCCGAATATCAAACCGCGCTATTCGAACGGCCTAGTATGCCAGAGAACTCCAGCGAGACGATGGTAACGAGCAAGGTGTGTCAAGAAATGCTCGTGAGACTGCATCAGGAGAAGACCGGTTGACGAAGAAAAACCTCCCGTGAAATGTTCAGCCTGGACGTTGCACGGGAAACAGAGCTTCCCTCGGTTGGGTGCTTGTGTAAGGATGGGCGAACCGTGGAAAAACAGGGTTCGTGAGGTGGCTGCTGGTCTCTGCTATCCAATGTTGAGCCTGCCGTAGACGCGGTTTTGACGGGGATTCAGAGTGCTACCAGCAGGACATGAAAGGAGAGGTCAACAGTTTTGGCAGTTCACGAATCATCCCCCGTAGGCAGACACTCAAGTTGGCTGGGGATTGCAATCCTGCTGGCGGTTCTGGTTGCTTATGCGCCTACGCTGAACTGTGGATTCATCTGGGACGACGATGACTATATCCTTCACAACGATACTTTACGTAGTCTGTCGGGACTGTGGCAGATCTGGTTCGAGCTGGGCGCGGTTCCACAATATTATCCCCTGGTGCACACGACTTATTGGTTGGAATATCAACTGTGGGGAACTCACCCTGCTGGTTATCACTTGTTAAATGTCTTGTTGCACGCGGCAAGTGCGGTTTTTTTGTGGCGCATTCTTGCCAGGCTCGAGGTCCCGGGGGCGTGGCTGGCGGCAGCCATTTTTGCCCTGCACCCGGTCCACGTGGAATCGGTGGCCTGGGTCACAGAACGAAAGAATACCCTGTCTGGGTTGTTTTACTTACTGTCCGCGATGTCGTATTTTCGCGCGGACCTGCGGTTTTCTCCGCGGCGTGGGGAGTCTGAAGAGCAAAGCAGCATGCGGTGGGGTTGGTACCTGGTGAGCTGGGTGTTGTACGCCGCAGCGCTGCTCAGCAAGACGGTGACAATCACTCTACCAGCGGCAATTCTGTTGATGATTTGGTGGAAAGAGGGATCGATCTCCAGGCGGGACTTTGCGCGCTGCCTGCCAATGTTGGTCTTTGGCCTGCCGTTGGCATGGCTCACCGTGTGGATGGAACAGCATCATGTCGGAATTAAACACGTTGACCTTGGGCTGGAACCCCTGGATCGTTTGCTGATTGCCGGTCGGGCCTTGTGTTTTTACTCGGAGAAAATTATCTGGCCTGTTGATTTGACTTTTATTTACCCACGCTGGAACATCGACTCGACGGATTGGCGAGGGTACCTGTTTCCGATCGTCTTTTCCGGGTTGTTACTTGTGCTGTGGAGCCAGCGGCGAACCATCGGTCGCGGTCCATTGGTTGCCTGCCTGTTTTTTGCTGGAACGTTGAGTCCGGCACTGGGATTTGTCGATATTTATCCGATGAGATTTTCCTTCGTAGCGGATCACTTTCAGTATTTGGGGAGTATTGGTTTGATCACGTTGCTGGCGTGTCTGATACGCCACTGGATATTTGTCCCGTTGCGCAGGAACCGGTCCTTCATTCTGTTGTTCGTGCTTGGATTGTTGTCGGTACTTACGACGCTGACCTGGCGGCAATGCGGAATTTACAAGGATTTGAAAACACTGTGGGGCGATACGTTGACGAAGAATCCTCATTCAGCCATGGTGCACCATAACCTGGCTACGGCACTCGCTGACAACGGAGAATATCAGCAGGCGATATCGCATTTTCAAAGAACGTTGGAATTGGACCCGGACGATACGGATTCACATTACAATCTGGGAGTTGCATTCAGCAAACTTGAAGAATGGGAGCAGGCAGTTGCGCACTTGACGCGGACCCTGGAGTTGGGGCACCTGGCCCCCGCCGTTTACAGGAATCGAGGCAGAGCCTACCTGAACCTGGGCCAATTGGACGAGGCGCTGGAAGACTATACACAATTGGTCGAGGCAATGCCGGTGGCATTCAACTTTGCGGAGCGGGCGGAAGTTTACGCCAGGATGAAGGATTGGACCGCCGTGGTGGCTGACTGTAATGCAGCGTTGAATCTTGTTCCAGATCGTGCCTCCATTTTACTTCAGCGAGGCATTGCCAAACTCTGGTTGGGCCGGGATGCAGAAGCGAGGAACGATTTTTCCCGCTGCGTCTCGCTGCAACCGGGCGCAAAAGATTTCATTGCCCGGCAGACGAAAAGGATACTGCAGGACCGGGCCGGCCAACGGGACCAGGATCCGGGACCACCAGGTGATTAAGATTCGATGAGTTTCATCGAAATTTTTCCCAGGAGACCCAAGTCCGCCTGGGCCTCGTCATTGGCAACAACCGGTGTCATCCCCGTGCAGGTCCCGGTGGTAATAACGTCGCCAGCGCGCAGGCCCCGCGTTTTGAGACTGAAATGATTGGCCAGCCAGGCGACGGTTGCCAGGGGATTACCAAATAGAGTCATGCCGCTGTGGCCGCTGGCGGTCTCCTGACCGTTGATGGTGAGCGTGGCTGGATTCTGTGATAAGTCGATGTGGTTCCAGTCTGTTATTTTTTCACCCAGCACAAAATCCATGTTGACACCGCCATCGGCGATCAGGAAATTCCCGTGGCCGGCGAGTTCAATGTTGAAACGTGTTGCAACCAGTTCGAACCCGGGGGCAATCCAGGCCACAGCAGCCCGCACATCACTTTCCTGGTAGGCTGCATCCCGCGCCGGTAATGCCTGTCCCAGGCCGATCGCGACTTCGGTTTCCAGCAACACTTTGTGTTGGGAGGAAGTTGGCACTTCGTCACCGCTGGAGTGGCAAAACCGTTCGAACAAGGGGCCTTGCATGGATTCGCTCAGCCCGAGCGCATCGATGGCTGCCTGGGTAGTGGCTCCGATTTTGAATCCCACGATTTCCGATTCCGCAATCTCGGAGACCGCGTGTTGAATCTCGTAGGCGGTGCCCTGGTCGGCAATTTGGACCGCTGTCGCGTCGATCACGGTTCCGTCGATACGCGCTTGCCACAATAGTTGGGCCAGATTGTCATGCATGGAAGTCCTCATCGGGCGGTTCAGGGCAAACCAATTGTCAAAATCCGTAGAGAAACAGGGTATCAGCAGATGGAAAGGCATCCCACCCCAACGGTGGAAAGCTTACAATGAGACTCGGGGTTTGTCACAGGGGTCTTTCGCGGGACCGGGAACTAACTGGAGGAAGTAGAAAATGCAGTCTCTGTCTGTTCGGGTGTTTTTATTCGTTTTGCTGACTGCTATGACGCAGCTGTTGGTGGCCGAAGATGCCAATTTGTACAAGGCTCAGCCCCTGACCGAGCCTAAAGAATTCTCGACCGGTATCGAGGGTCCTGCCTGCGATGCTGCTGGTAATATCTTTGCGGTAAATTTCAGTGAACAGGCGACGATCGGCAGGGTCACGCCAGACGGCCAGGGAGAGGTATTCGTAAAACTTTCCAACGGCAGTGTTGGAAACGGTATCCGCTTTGATCGGAAAGGGATCATGTACGTGGCGGACTACGCCAATCACAACATCTTGCGGATTGACCCCGAGACACGGGTGGTCAGCGTGTTGGCTCATCATTCGGGAATGAACCAACCGAACGATCTGGCGATTGGTCCGCGCGGAACGTTGTATGCCAGTGATCCTAACTGGGGGAACAATACGGGGCAAATCTGGCGCGTCGACACTTCGGGCAAGGTGAAATTATTAAGTGGCGACATGGGGACCACCAACGGGATCGAGGTCGGCCCGGACGGTATGACGCTGTATGTCAATGAAAGCATGCAACGCAACGTATGGGCCTTTGAGATCACCGAAGACGGTGTTTCCAACAAACGACTGATTCGTCAATTTGAGGATCATGGTTTTGACGGTATGCGGTGTGATGTGGATGGCAATCTGTACATCACGCGGTATGGGAAGGGAACCGTCGTGAAGATGTCACCTGCCGGAGAGATCTTGCATGAAATTGACGTCCTGGGGGCCTCCCCAACGAACATTTGTTTCGGAGGGCCTGACGGGTGCACCGCTTACGTGACCGAATTCGAGCATCGGCGCCTGGTCAGTTTCCGCGTTGACCGGCCTGGACTTGCATGGCAACGTTGGCAGGAAAAATGACTTGAGTGAACCGTCCAACGTGTTGGTAGTGGTCACTTCTGTTTGGAAAAACCGGTGAATGGAGGTATTGGAGATGGCGAACTGGATTGCAGGCCTATTGGGAAACGAAAGTGAAGAGCTGCTGGAGCATCGTTGCAGCACGATCCCGAGTGACAGCTTGAACTTGCCCGGACCTGATTTTATTGATCGGGTGTGGGTACCCAGCGACCGCAATCCGAGAGTACTGGGTAGTTTGAGTCGTTTGTTGTCCAACGGCCGACTGGCGGGTACGGGCTACGTATCGATTCTGCCGGTCGATCAGGGTATCGAACACTCGGCAGGAGCCTCTTTTGCTCCGAACCCGGCCTATTTCGATCCGGAAAATATCTTGCGGTTGGCCCTCGATGGGGGCTGCAACGCTGTCGCCTCGACATTCGGAGTCCTCGGTGCGGTGGCTCGCAAGTATGCACACAAGATACCGCTGATTGTGAAGATCAACCACAACGAACTTTTGACTCACCCCAATTCTCACGATCAGATCATGTTTGGGACGGTACGCCGGGCATACGACATGGGAGCGGTGGCCGTAGGCGCCACGATTTATTTCGGTTCGGAGGAGTCGGGCCGGCAGATTGTCGACGTCGCACAAGCCTTTGAGCAGGCGCACGAGCTGGGAATGGCGACCATTCTCTGGTGCTATCTCCGCAACAGCGCTTTCAAGGCGGACAAAGACTACCATGTGGCGGCTGATTTGACCGGGCAGGCTAACCATCTGGGGGTTACCATTCAGGCAGACATCATCAAGCAGAAACTTCCGGAGAACAACGGTGGTTATTCGGCGCTCAAGTTTGGCAAGACGTCCTCGAAAGTTTACGAGGAATTGACCTCCGATCACCCGATTGACTTGTGTCGCTACCAGGTTGCCAATTGCTACATGGGACGCGCCGGCCTGATTAACTCGGGAGGTGCCTCGGCGGGCGAGTCGGACCTTGCCGAAGCGGTATGGACCGCGGTGGTCAACAAACGCGCGGGTGGTCTGGGGCTGATCAGCGGCCGTAAGGCCTTCCAAAGGCCCCTGTCCGAGGGGGTGGAGTTGTTACACAAGATCCAGGATGTGTACCTCGAGAAATCCGTGACGATTGCTTGAAGAATGAGTCCGCAATCGAAGTAGAATCCAGTCCGGACGTCAGCATTCGGGGCCTGGTGATTGTCTTTGTTCCGGCCCTGTGACTCGCCTGTTCCGTCAGGTGCGCAGAACCGGTTCTCAAAAAATCGCTCTGCCTGCGAGGCCCGACCACAAGCTGCTATCCGGATAGGCAGGCCCGTTGTACATCGGAAAAGGTCCGGGGACCTCCGTTTCACCCGAGATCCTCGTAGGGGACAATCGTCGATTTAACACTCCGCATGTCCATTGCACTTTGAATGGCATCGCTGATCCCATCCTCGCTGAAGGGAAACAATGTTTGCATTTCGGTCCAGGGATAACGGTCTTGTGCGCGGTCGAGCATGGCGATTCCTAATGGAATGTCATTTGCGGTAAAGGCCCAACTGCCCAGCAGGTTGATGTCCTTCGTGCAGAAACGGTGCCAATTGGTGTCGA
The DNA here is from genome assembly GCA_002726515.1 of Planctomycetaceae bacterium. Taxonomy (GTDB): domain Bacteria; phylum Planctomycetota; class Planctomycetia; order Pirellulales; family Pirellulaceae. The sequence continues at coordinate 32,771 of PBTE01000093.1, forward strand.
TGGAACCGGCATCCGTAAATTGGCCCATCTCCACGTAGGTACCACCGTCGCGTAACATCTCGATCCCCTCGGGGCCGGCAGTGGGGTGACCGGCACAATCCATGACCAGGTCGGCACCGAAGCCACCCACGATCTGGCGTACCGCGTCGACTCGCGCCTCAGGGGTTGGATGGTCGTCCAGGCAGATCGTGGATTCAGCGCCGAAGCGTCGGCAGAGCGCCAGTCGTGGCGCTTCGGGCGCGCCGACGACAACCACTCGTCCGGCGCCCATTTCCAGGGCCGCAGCAACTGCCAGAACACCAATCGGACCCGATCCCTGGATCACGACGGTATCCCCGTTTCTAAATCCTCCCACGCGCACCGCCCGGTGCAACGCTCGAATGCAGGAGGTGAGGGGTTCAGAGAGCGTCCCGATACGCAGCGGCATATCGTCGGGCAACTTGTAAATTTTTGTTCCCGGCAATTCCTCCAGGTCCACGTAAACCATTTCAGCCCATCCACCCCACAAGTGGGGTGGCTTTTTAAATCCCAGGTAGCGGCCATAGTAGACCGGTGTGAGGCATTTGTTAGCGGTTTCCGGATAGTGTACGCAGTAATAGCATTTTCCACAGGGCATCAACGGCGGCAGCATGACTTTTGATCCGACTGAAAGAGGCTGCCCCATGAAGTCCGTCTTCAGTTCACTTCCTTTTTCCACGACGACTCCGGCCAACTCGTGTCCCAAGGTAAACGGCCATGGAAGTGGTCGGGGCCAGTGGCCTTTCAGGATGTGCAGGTCCGTTCCGCAAACACCGCAGGCACCAATCTGAATCAGTGCCGCCTGGGAAGGCACTTGGGGGTGGGGAACCGATCGAATGACAGGGCTGGAACCCGGCCCATCGAAGGTGGCAACTCGAATCGTGGACATGTGGTTTGACTCCGGGGGCTGCTGCCTGGGAGGGGCTGTCATCGTGCGATCTGAGTCGCAGGCGCCGAAAGACCCGGTTCGGGTTGGACCGCGCCCTTCCGGCGGCGACTTTCGCGACGAAAATCTCCCGGTTCCCGTGTTAATTGTTTCCAGAACACTTCAGTATTTCATGTCTTTAGCTTTGCCGAAAGATGGGTTTCGTATTGCCGGCTATCGTGGTCCACCGCCAAAATGCGGCGACCCTACTAGGGATATGCGGCTTTTCTCTGATACACTGGGGATCTTTGGGGATTGGTCCGGTGAAGAAGTCGTCGGGAAAGTGCAGAAGCGCGGACTGCTGCTTAGTGTCCTCACAGCCCCTGAGGAGATATTCCTGCAGTGATGCCCCCGGTCGTTTCCGCCGCGATATGCTAAGGGTTTCATCGTGAATCGAGCGGCCTTTCCCGCTGACACCTCCCGGACCACAGACCTCATGTCGGTAAGCGAGTTTGACGGGAACCACTAATCCGGCGGAAAGCGATCAGTACTGTTTTTAGTTGTAATAGGACACGAGAAAATGAAACGTACTTCCTTGCTCCTTTTGATCACGATTCTGATTTGTCAAACGGCGCCGGTTTTGGCAGAAGAGTTATCCGGCGAACCACTCCAAGGAGAGGGTCAGCAGCTGACACCGGCGGAAAAAAAATTTGCTGAACTTCTCGCTCAGGCGCAACTGGTAGGTCACTACACCACTTGGGACGACGCGGAGACTCCCCAAAACGACAGCTACACTTTGGAAAAAGTTACCAAGTTGGAGGGCGGGTTGTGGTTGTTTGTGGCCCGCATTCAATACGGGGAGCACGACGTCAAACTACCGTTGCCATTGGCTGTCCAATGGGCAGGTGACACGCCTGTTATCACACTTGACAACTTCCCCGTGCCCGGCTTTGGTATTTTTTCTGTGCGGATTGTGATTCATGACACGCAGTATGCCGGTACCTGGGATGGGGGCGATCATGGCGGCCACATGTATGGTCGGATTGTGAAACTAAAAAACGCTTCCGAGCAACCGGAGAGTGGTCAACCGCAGAAGGCCGAATAACAAGTTCGCATCCAGGACCGACGGCATGTCTTGAAGTTGACCAAGAAAAATTCCGTTGGGCTTGCAGTAATAGGGCCACCGGCTTGTTCGTTGCGAAAAACGAGCTTGCACAGTACGGGATCAAGAGAACGAGATGCGTGCGCCCAGTCCCGACTCGACTGCCCGATCGTAAATGGTGCGGACCACCGTGGTGTCTTGAATACCGATGCCCACCCCGTCAAACATGGTGATCTCTACGTCGTTTCGGCGCCCCGACAGAGAACCGTTGATGGCTTGTCCCAGGCTTCCGGCGTAACACTCTTTAGACAGCAGGCCGTCGTCAACCGCCTGGCTGACTTCGCCCCGCAATATCGCATGTTCCACCTGATCTGCAAAGATTCTGCAGCGGGGCAGGAGTGTCATTTCACACTCGATTTTTTCCCCCAGGTCACTGCCCATACAGGACAGATGGGTGCCTGGACGGACCCAGTCGGCCGCGACGATCGGTTCGCGGCTATTTGTCGCGGTGACGATGACATCCGCTGCTCGACAGGCGGTTTCGGCGGAGGTGACTTCGATGGGTGGAGAAATGTGTTCTGACAGTTCTTCCGCGACTTGCTGTGCAGCCGAAGCGGACTGGTCGTACAACAGTACTTTGTCGAACGGGCGCACGGAACTCGTGGCCCGCACACATTGCCGCCCCAGTTGTCCGACACCAATGACGGCCAGAACTCGACTGTCCTTGCGCGACAGTTGACGGGCGCCGACTGCCGCAGCAGCGGCGGTCCGATACATTGTGGGCAGCAGACCGTCGCAAAACATCAGCAATTCACCACTGAATGGATCAAAGGATGCAATCCAGGCATTGGTGGTAGGAAGTTTCCGGTCGGGGTTTCGTGACCGCTCCTGTCCCACTTTCATCGATAGCAGGTTGGTCGTTTTGGTGTAGCCGGTGATGCATGCGGCCCATGCAGGCTCACCGATGGGGATCTCAAAAATCGCCTTGGGCGGCAAGTAGTCCTCACCCGCCTCGAATTTCCCCATCGCTTCCTCGATGGCATCGATGGTGTCGGCCACATCGATTTGTTCTGCGATTTCCTGTCGAGTCAGGATGATTGTTTCTCGAGCCATGGTATCATCCTCTCCATTGAACGTTCGATGGTGTCCAGGTCGGTAGCAAAACTGATCCGCAGGGCATTGTTGCAAGACTGACCGAAGGCACCACCCGGGATCGTGCAAACCTTTGCTTCCCGCAACATTTTCATGGCAAACTCGAAGCTGTCCCGGCATCCCGGCAGGGAAGGCATGACAAAAAAAGCGCCTCCAGGTGAATAACCATGTATTAAGGGTGTGGAATCCATGATTTCCACGAGTCGATTACGACGTGTACGATAGGCGGCTACCATCTGGTCGACGCACGACTGATCTCCTTGCAAGGCCTCCACGGCAGCGTGTTGCGCCGCGGTGTTTTCCGTGGTACTGATGAACATGTGCATCCGCTGCAAAGCAAGAATGTTGGACTCGCTGGAAATCACCCAGCCAATGCGCAAACCGGGCAACGCGTAACTCTTGGAGATGCTGCTGGTTACAAAAACATTGTCCAGCGACGGTGCCATGGTGAGGGCGGTGGGGTATTCCACATCATCGAGAACCAGTCGGTCGTAGACCTCGTCACTGATGACTGCAATTCCCCGTTGCTGTGCCTGCTGAAGAACCGGCTTGAGAGTTTCTGCCGGGTAGACGGCTCCCGTCGGGTTGCCGGGTGAGTTGAGCATGATCGCACAGGTGTTGTCATTCATGACGTCGACCAGTTGTTGAGGGTCGACTTGATAGCCGTTGGCGGCCGTGGTGACAATCCTGCGCAGAACACCACCTGCCTGTTCAATCACATGGGAGAAAACAAACACCGGTTCCGTGACAATAAATTCCATGTCAGCTCGAGTGATTGCGTGAATGGTCATGAACATTGCCTGGCAGCAGCCGGTCGTGATCAGGACGTTGGTTGGCTGCAGGTCGATTTCATACAACTGGTTGTAACGATCGGCGACTGCCTGGCGCAACGCAGGCAGCCCGGCGTCCATTTCGTAACGTGTCTGTCCATCGTGTAAGGCACGGATGTGGGCCTCGATGACATGCGGTGGGCCATTGAAATCTGGCTGTCCAATCGAAAGGTGCAGTACGTCTTCCATTTCAGCCGCCGCATTGAACATTTTACGGATCGGTGAAAATGGGAGTTTTTCAAGAGTTGAATTCCAGCGAATGCCACTCGTCATGTTTCGCCCAGCGGATGTGATGTCGCTGGTCCTCTCTTCCGGAGAATCAATTCTTTCGGTGGTGAAATATCAGGCTGTGATACAAGAGAACCCAAGCCGGGAGTGGCGTCAAGAGTCCGTTAAAACGGAGCGTTGCGCGGTGGCGTTTGGTGCGAGTGTGAAGGAGAGGTTACAAGTACGGATGCGACAAGTTTCACTTGTCCCACGTTGAACATATCTTACAAATCGATAACGGCTTCGATATCGGAGTCGATTTCTGGCCGGGGTGAAACGAGAGAGACGACGTAGAAGACTGCCAGAGAAGCCAGGATCGAAAGGGCACCTCCGTGAAACCTGTAGGGAAGTGTTATTTTGAATAATTCGAGTGTGAAGTTGAGCACGAGACCCGTCAAAATTGCCAGATTGCACGCCAACGCGGTTGCCCGCTTCCAATTAAAACCAATGGCGACCGTCGGTACGATTGCTGCCGCGAAGGTGGACCAGCCGAAGGCACCCAGCAGGGCGACCAAATTACCCGAGTAGAGCGAAAAGCCGCCAGCTACCACGGCGATAGAAACGGTGGCGACACGCGCCCACAGCAACTCGTTTTTCAGAGACCGACCCCTCACCGCGCGAGGGATATCGTGGATAATCGCGGCTGCTCCGATATTTAAAAAACTGTCGGCGGTTGACATGATGGCCGCCAGCAACCCGGCCACTACAACACCTGCCAGAAGAGGGTGAGCGTAAACTTGAAGAAATTCGGCGGCAGCGTCATCAGCGTTTTCCAGTTGGGGATGGAGTCCCTGCAGGACGACGGCCCGCATACACAATCCGATGGCAATCCACAGGCAGGCGGAAAGTGCGTAGCCGAAGACCGAAATCGGCAGCATGTAACGGGCATCTTGAATTCGCCGGGTCATCATCAGTTTTGTGATGACATGCGGTTGACCACACATTCCCAAGGCGAGTAGCAGGTACCACGAGAGGCAGCCGACCATTCCCAGTGTTCCCCAGGGGCCCATCGCTTCCGGGTCATCGGCAAGGATTGTCTCTGACATTCCTGTCATGCCGTTTTCGACCACTCCGACAGCAGTCACCAGAACAAGGATTGCGGCAAACACCATGATGATTCCCTGAACCAGGTCGGTGTAGACCGAGGCAATGATTCCCCCGGTGACACAGTAAAAAACTAATACTGCTCCACTGATTCCGACGCAAATCTCGATCGGCACCGGTCCGATCCACGACACGTCTTCCAGGACGCTTTGGAGCACCGTCGCCATGGCCAGGATTTGAGTGGCAAGATATCCCATCACGCCCAGTAAAATAGCGATTGCCGTCAGCAACCCGGTGCTACGACTGTTGTACCGGGCAGTAACGGCTTCGGGCAGGGATATTGGATCCCGGAGCTCGGCTAGCATGCGCAGCCTTTTGCCGAGCAGGTAAAAAGTGATCATCGTACCGATCGATGTGGCGATTAGCATCCAGAACGAACTGGTTCCCATCTGGTAGACCAGGCCCGGTCCTCCGACGAATCCCCAACCGCTCATCGTGCTGGAAAAAAGCGCCACACTTGCCACCAGGACCCCCAAGTGGCGTCCCGCCATGAAAAAATCATGTGTGCTCGAAGTTCGCCGTAAGGCCCAGAGGCCTACTGACAAACACATGACCAGGTAACTGGCAACACACGCCAAAATGACAAGAGATTTGTGCTCTTCCATGTGGAAGTTACTTCTTCAGTAGATCGGGCGGTCGATTTCGAAGCAGTTCTTCGAACCGGTTCCTGTGAGATGCAGGTAAGATCCAGCGGTCAAAAAATACCGTGTAGAGCAGGATAAAGATGTACGGCACCAGCCAGACTCCAAAAAGTACCCAGGCGGTGGCGGTCGGAAACGGACCCCAAAACGTCGTTTCGAGTGGAGTTGCCGCAAAATGTCTGTATTCCAGGACCATCAGGCTAAATGCCGTTTCGTACAGCAGCGTCCCCAGCAGCAGCAGCCAGAACGATTGTCGATTGCCCGGTAGAATGGCAAGGGCCAGGAGGCTGACGAAGAAAGCAATCATGACGGTTCCGAACAGCCAGGCCAGGAGCAGGACGGAACCGAGGCGGTCAGTTCCATTTCCAGCTTGGTGCATCTCAGCAATTTGGGCGTGCGCAAAACCGTGACTTTTGTCGGGTTCCGATGTCAAAAAGATGGCCGCCAGCGTCATGCCCAGCATGGTTAGCAGCAGGGGAGGAATCCAGCACTTCATTGAATTTCTTTGTGGTGGACAGAAAATTGCGGGGCCGGTCAACAGGCTTCAGGAGCCTGATTTGCGTTGAAAGTATTTGCCTGTCAGCTTTCCTTGTTCTGATGGCTTAACGCCTGAATCAACGCCAGGTAACATTGGTCGCGCTGCGCTTGTTGGTGTTCGATCGACTCGGGAGTGTAGGTGTAAATTCCACGGCCGGTCTTGGTACCATATTCTCCCCGGTCGATTCGTTCCTGCAAGATGCTGTGCAATTGAGTGTCCGAGCGAAGTTCCGTGATCAGTTGCTCGTAGACTTTGCAGCAGATGTCAAGTCCTGCGAAGTCGCTGATTTGCAGCGGTCCGAGTGAGGCGAGTCGCAATCCCATGCTGCCACGGATCGCCTCGTCGATATCTTCTGCACTTGCCACTCCCTGTTCCAGTAAGTCCCAGACCTCCCTCAGCATTGCAATTTGAACTCGATTGACCAGGAATCCGGGGATCTCCTGATGGATTCTCACTGGGTGCTTTCCAATTGTCCTCAGCAGTTGACAGGTAATGTCAGTGGTTGACTCTGCAGTTTTCTTTCCCGGTACGACTTCCACAACGGGGATGATGTAAGGGGGATTGAACCAGTGGGTTAATATCGCCCTGTCGGCGGCTTTCAGTTCACCAGCCGACTGACTAATGGGAAACATCGAACTGTTGCTGGCGACGATGGTGCCGGGAGAAGTCAGGGCTTCGAGGCGTAGGAACAACTCCTGTTTGGCCAGGAGATCTTCTGCGATCGCTTCCGTCACAAATTGCACATTGTCGACCGCGCTGGCCTCGCTCTGACAAACCACGATCCGGTCCAGTGTCGCCTGCACATCTTCCTGATGAATCGCTCCCGCGTCCACCATTTGATGCAGGTTGCCCCGTACGCGCTGGTGCAGCGAGTGGGAAACCGTGGCTATCGAATCGAAACAACGGACTTGAAATTTTGCCTGGGCAAACGCTTGGGCGATTCCGTGTCCCATGGTGCCCAGGCCGATAACTGCCACGGTCTGGATGGATTCGACTGTCATCTTTAAATGTTTCTCAAAGGAACGCCACGTTGAATGATTTTTTAGCGATAGTTCGCACAGAATGTCGTTCCCGGCTTAGAACGTTCTGATGCTGGCCCGAAGAAGGACTCCCGGGTCCATTGTATGGCTCAAAAGCCCGGCAGCCTATCCAGGACAAGTGCGACAGGCGCATTGAGAATGGTCCGGCCGGCCGTCGCCCCGCGCTGCAAGTTTCGGGAGGATACAGCAGGGCTGAACGTTTTTTGATCGGGTACCCCGTGGGATGCGGTCCGATTTTGAACGATGCTCCTCTCCGCCAGGTGCCCTTCCCTTCCCCGGCAAAGTGGCGGGGACCGTTTGCGCGCGCCGGGGGAAGGCTGCTACCGGAGAAGCCTCCCTTTTGTCAGCTAGAATTCGACTCCGACCAATGGCTTGAGAAGAAATGCAGCCATCATCGAAACGATTAGAAAAGTGACCCACCAGGCAATGTCAAAGCCAAACAGCAGTGTTTCTCGACGTGGATAGTCAATCACGATGCCCCGTACTGCACTTGCCTGTGGGAGACCGGGTTCGCCCGGATGGAGCATTTGATCCCGCCAATCGGGGCCGGGACGCCGCGAGTCGACCAGTTGTAGCGGCTGGCCACTGCTGCATGTCGCCAGGTGTTTTCCCACGAAGGTGTCCGCAATTTTCCACTGAAGAGATCCTGGAGACGTACCTGCCGGGGACGTTTCAGAGACGTTGATCCGCCAGGAAATCTTGTTGGTCTTCACGTTACGTACCGGCCCGGCTTCGACCACGATACCGTCGGATGGTTGCAACTGTGCATGCTGGGTTTGTTCCCAGCGTTCCGGTTCCAATTCCAGTTGGACGATTGTCGATTCACCCGGCATCAGCGGACGCCTTTCGTACCGCAGAGCCAACTGCATTAATACCAGTACGAAGGGAAGCAACATCAACAGCATTGGCGGGAGGGAATACCACAAACGAGCGGCCGAATGCCATAGTAACGCTCTGAGACTGGTGAAGATGCCAGGCAGATCGTCCTGAAACAACTTGATCGCCAATACTTCCGCCCGGCAGCGGTCGGCTGCACGGCGGATTGCTGGTTGATTGGAAGTGAAGCGAAATACAATTGCCATCAGAATTCCGGCGACCGCTGACCAGACCAGCAGCGCCAACAACGGCCACTGATCCAGGGGAGCCAGTAACAGTTTGGTGAGAAGAGTCAACGTTGAATTGAAGATGTTCATCAAAGCATGCCGGATGGTGCTATTCGATATACCCCAGTCCTCGTAATTGTCGCTCGGCCTGTTCCCGGTCGAGTTGATCGTCCTGATCAGCGACGGCTGTCTCCAGTGTGTGCACGATCAGTTCTTCTGCGGAGGAGTAACCGGCTTGACTCGCTTTGTCCTGCAAGCGTTGGTAAAGCTGCTTGTCGATCTTGATACTTTTTTTTGAAGAAAACATGACTTGGCTCACTAGGTGGGGGGGTTAACTGAACAACGGCCGCCCCGACATTTGTGACGGCGTGGCAATGTCAAATTCAGCCAGAATTGTGGGAGCAATGTCGCGGATGTCCGGTTCGTTAATCCTCACTGGACTGCTGGTGACCAGGATTCCTGGTACGAGGTCTGCAGAGATCAGATGGGTTCCACTCCACCGGTCCATGTTATCCACGAGGATTTCCCGGGGCATTTTTCCCAACACGGTGTCCCAACTGGCGCGGTATCCATCTTCGTAGCCGACAATCAGATCCGGAGCGATTTTGTTATCGGCCTGAGGATAGATCTTGCTGACCAGGTCCACGCGACGGATGACCGGCTGTCCATTGGCATCTCGTACTTCCAGCAACTTGTCGCGAATTTCATTCAGTTTACTGTTCCACTGCGACTCTTTCACGATTCCGTTTTTTTCTCGACCACGTGCATTCAGATAAAGTGCATTCATTCCCAAACCGTAGGCGGTGGTTCCGGACCAGTCGACATTGAGGAACATTTCCCATTGTCCCTGACGGCTGGGATTCCGGAGCCGAATAAATCCCTGTTCGAGAAGCCAGCTGTTGAGATTGAATCCTCGTCGAAACGAAGTGAAGCCGTGGTCGGACATTACCATGACAGTGTCGGTCGGACCGGCGGCCTGTAGCGCGTCACCCACGATTTCGTCGACCTGCTGATAGATGTCGTCGACAACCTCTGCATAGCGGTCTTCCTGGGACGGCAGGCGTCCAGGGTGTTCTAGGTCGCGGTCACGCCAGAACATGTGCTGGACCAGGTCGGTGGCCCCGAAGTAGAAAAACAGGCAGCCTCGCTGAAAACGACGTAGCGTGTCACGGTACTGCAGGATGCGTTCCTGCATCGCCAATTCAGATTGCGCCAAAAACTGATCTTCATCCAACGCCCCGTGACTGAGTGACTTGGTATCTTCAGGAATCCCTGCTGTGTAAAACCGTCCGTGGCGACGGGCCAGGTCCGGGGCCAGGCCGGCGGGGACGCTGATCGGGTTGATCGGTGACAGCGGGTCGATGTTGATCGGACTGACGTAGAGTTCAAACTTCGGGTGGACCTGTTTCATAAACAGACGCACGATCCCCTGCATCGGGGGGATCACGCCCAAATTCTGCAGGACTGACGATCCCGGCAGGCTGGTGCGGAAGACAATCGGTATCCAGTCGCTCCATTCTCCTTCTTTCAGCAGGCTGGTCTTCCCGTCGACAACAGCGCTTGTTTCAACCCAGGTGAACCAACGACATCTCGGACTCGGTATGGGACTCGTGGGAACCCTCAAAAACACCGCCAA
>PBTE01000094.1 GCA_002726515.1 Planctomycetaceae bacterium
CGGGTGGTGACAAACGGGTGTGCCACCCGGCACTGGGAAATTTGACACGATTGCGTCTCCGGCTACACCATGGCAATTGCTACCGTCTTAGATACTGGTCTGAAAGTGGTGGGGCATTTGCGACTTAAGCAATGGAACAAAGTGGTTCCGCAAATCAAGTCGCTGCAAAACGGCTACGTAAATATCTCGGACGCGCAGCTGCGAAAAGAAAGCCTTGCGCTTCGCTATCGAGCCAAGAGTGGTGATTCGTTGGAGAAATTGCTTCCCGAGGCATTCGCTCTGGTGAGGGAAGCAAGCAAACGCGCTCTTGGTATGCAGCATTACGAAGTGCAGTTGTTGGGCGGTATCGCCATGCACAACCACTCGATTGCTGAGATGCAGACGGGCGAAGGTAAGACGTTGACTGCGACTCTGCCCATGTACTTGGCGTCACTAACCGGCCGATCAGTACACCTCGCCACTGCCAACGACTACCTGGCGCGTCGCGACGCCGAGTGGATGGGGCCGGTTTATCGGATGCTGGGTGTTAGCGTCGGAATCGTCGAGACGCAAATGCCTCGCGCGCAGAGAGCCCGATCCTACCAGTCGGACGTGACCTATGGCACGGCCAAAGAATTTGGCTTTGATTTTCTTCGCGACCGTTTGTTGTTACGTCGAACCGTCGATGGTTCGGCGGACTTGCTCGGCGGGATGCTGGGTCAGAACCAAAATGTCGGCGGAGACAAGACTATCCAACGCGATCCTTATTTCTGTCTGGTGGATGAAGCGGACAGTTTATTGATTGATGAAGCGAGAACTCCTCTGATTATCAGCGCAATGCCTGGTGAAGACTACAACACAACAATCCAGACGTACCATTGGGCTGCAGAGAGTGTTGATCGCTATGAAGAGGATACTCACTATGAATACGATTATCAAAAGAAGACGGTCACACTCAACGCCGATGGCCGCCGTATGGTGCGCGAGATAGCCAAACCTGTGGAATTGGCAGTTGTGGGTATGTTTGATCTTTACGAGCATACCGAGCGCGCTATCAAGGTGGCACGGGAGTTTCTCCTGGATCGCCACTACGTGGTCCGTGACGGAGAGATTGTGATTGTGGATGAATTTACCGGGAGATTGTCAGAGGGCCGAAAGTGGCGGGCCGGAATTCATCAGGCCATCGAAGCCAAAGAGGATGTAGAGATCACTGTTGAAACGAATCAGGCTGCCCGGATTACCGTGCAGGACTACTTCCTGCGCTACGAACGACTGGCTGGAATGACAGGCACGGCGGCTGATTCAGCACGGGAATTGAATAAGATTTACAAGGTTAGTTTCGTCGCCGTTCCCACCAATCGTCCGGCCCAAAGGAAGCGCTTCCGGACCAGCGTGTACGGCACGGCCGAGGCGAAGTACCAGGCAATTGTTGATGAGGTGTTGCAGTGTCATGACCGCGGTCGGCCCGTTTTGATTGGAACCAGATCGATTGATAAGTCGGAACGCCTGGCGGAACTGTTGCGCGACCGCGGAGTAGCGCTGAAAGTGCTCAATGCGAATAACCTTCCTGCAGAAGCGGAAATTGTGAAGGTTGCGGGAGAAAAGGGGAAAATTACTGTCGCTACGAACATGGCGGGAAGAGGAACCGATATCAAGTTGGGGAAAGGAGTTGAACAGATCGACGGACTGCATGTCATCTGTACGGAACTTCATGATTCGGCGCGAATTGATCGGCAATTGATTGGCCGTTGTGGTCGGCAGGGAGATCCCGGAACGTTTCACCAGTTTCTTTCTCTGGACGACGATATATTGCTTAACGGATTGGGGCCGAGGAAATCAAAGTCGCTCGAGAGTCGTGGTGCTGACGCGGACAACGTTCCACACCGGCTGGCGTCATTGTTCCGCAAGGCACAAGCCAAAGTCGAACGGAAATATTTTCGCCAACGACAAGCGTTGATGCACCACGAACGAGAACACCGAAAAATTCAGCAGCAAATGGGCCAGGATCCGTATCTGGACACACCCGGCTAGTTGTCGTTCGACTGGTCCAGGGCTTTGTAGTCAAAGTTTATGGCAGGAGATGGTTCACAGTCGTCGGTCTGTTGCGAAGGTATGCCGGACACTGAACTCTGAATTTTCAACTCTCCAGGGCTGAGAAGGAAGTGTGAGATGAAATCTTCGAGCATTACCGTGGCCTTGTTCTGTGCGCAATTTACATGCGGTGCGGGTTTGGCCGGACCGGTCACAAAATTGATTTCCGTGCCCGATCCGGTACCGCAGTCTGCAAAGGATCATCCGCCCGGTCCTTCACCACAATTTCCCGCGGAGATCACTTCGGCTTTTCGGCCACGAATCGCCGCACCAAGAGTGCCTTTAACGCAAACGCTTTCCAGGCCCAACCTGTCGGAGAATGACTCGGACTCAGGAAGCGTACAGAAGGTGGTTTATTGGGATGATTCTGGAAGGTCGGCCGGGCTTTCTGGGCAGACGGCTCGTGACTTGCTCATTCAGGTATTTGCTCCGCGATTGACAATGCCCGACTCCGCTGGATCTCCTCTTACACTGGCCCAATGTCTGCAGAAATCTGATCATCCTGATCGCAGAGAAATTGTGGCTACTTATTGGGACCTGAGCCTGAAACTGCTGGTGGATCAATTTGCTCTGGAGGAATTTGAACGGATTTCAGACATGAAAGTGTCTCAGGACACTGCCGGAGCCGTTGAGTTTGAAGCGATGAAAAGCGAAGCTGCGACTCGAAGAAATCAGGCGAGCGTGGAACTTCTCCAATTACAACACCGGCTCGCAGGCTTGCTTGGGGGTAGACGACAGCAAGTTGGACGGCACCCCCTGCCCTTGCCTCTGGATCTTCCCATCGTGGGATCCTATCAGACCAATTTCGAACGGATATTTCAGAACAATCCCCCATCCCGGCATCTGGTCGAAATCAATGAAATGTTGCGGCCAATGCAGAATGTGATCGAGTCCCGTGTCCGCTCGCTGCAGGCGGCTGAACGTTGGTTCGACAAAGTCCAACACGAAGTTGGGGATGGCGAAGTCGACATCTCAAGTCTGGTGAACGCTTGTAAGGGGTGGCACCGGCAAAAAACAAGCTTGGTGGCCAATATCAGCGAATACAATCGGCTCATCGCTGAGTACGCATTTTCTGTCGCCCCGCGGCACGTCAGCGACATTCAGATAGTCCGAATGCTTGTTCCGCAGCGACCAGATTGGGCCCAGTTGGCAACTCGACGCACCGACAATGTCTCCGCAACTCTGTACGAGCATGGTCTGGATTCGGTTTCCAATGGGGGCTTACGTAAAGTTCCACTGGGTGTGAAGATTGATTTACAACCTGTTCCTGTTGAATAATGAATATCTGAGTGCGTTCGCGCTCCGCAGGGAACGTGGTCTGGGTTTGTTTCTTCCAGGTGTGAATAGCTCGGTTGATGGTGTGTGAACAACAGACGATGACACGTGTGCAAGACGCGAAAGTTCAGCCGCTGGACCAGCGCCGAGGTAGCCCGTCCCCGTTGATGGTAGGGACGCTCACGGTGGATCCACCTGTGTTGCAAGCCCCGATGGCCGGGTTCACCAACTACGCCTTCCGGCAGATGGTACGAGAGTTTGGAGGTGTAGGTTTACTGGCAACTGAATTCATCAGTGCGCGTGGTTTAACTTATCTCGACAAGGAAAATGACGCATGTCCGGATCGTTTGTGGGGGGTCAAAGAGGAGCCGCAACCGTTGGCCGTTCAGATTTGGGACAACGACCCGGAGACACTGGCGCAAGTTGGTGCCCGTCTGGTCAACGAGTACCATGTTGGCGTCGTTGACATCAACTTTGGTTGTCCGGTAAAGCAGGTGAGTGAGAGGGCCCATAGCGGCAGCTATCTTCTACGGGATGCCGACAGAATCGGCAGGATTGTCGAACGTGTCGTCAGAGCCTGTGCCCCCACGCCTGTTACGGCGAAAATCCGCTTGGGATGTACGCCCGACAAGATCACAGCCCCTGAGGTTGCTCAAGCGGTGGAGCAAGCCGGCGCCGCAGCCTTGACCGTTCATGGTCGCACAGCGACGGAGTATTTTCGAGGCCAAGCGGACTGGGAACGTATTGGGGAATTAAAATCGGTGCTGCGACGAATTCCCTTGATTGGCAACGGCGACCTGGTGTCGCCGCAAAAGGTCGTAGACGTTTTTCGGCGGTATGCGGTGGATGGCGTGATGATCGCCAGAGCTTGCCTGGGCCGTCCCTGGCTGTTCAGCCAGATTGCCGCTGCGCTGCGAAATGAACCGATTCCGGATGACCCGACGCCCGGGGAGCAGCGCGAGTGTCTGTTGCGACATTATGACTTGGTCGTGCAACAGTTTGGTGCCAGAAAAGGCACAATCCTGATGCGGAAATATGCTTGTTGCTATGCCCGGGGGCGACCCGGTGCAAAAGAATTTCGTACGCGGGTCGCTGGAATCAACACGCCGGATGAATTTCGTGCAGTTGTTCGCCGGATTTTCCCCGAAGATCCGTAATGCTGCCTTGCGGATGGTCGGTTTCGTTTTCCCGGATTTTAGCCGGCTGACATCGGCTCATAACTCGGGAGAGGGGGACTCCTGCCAGCAGTACCATTCCAACCACATCGGGAAAGGTCAACCGAGGAGCATGGTGTCAGAAAAATCAATGACGGGCACCAGCGATACGATCGATCTCTTTTAGATGCCCATTTCCTTATTTGTAGGCCTTCATCTCTCCCGAGGTGTACCGACCCCAATAATCCCGCAGTCGCTCCAATACCAGTGGCGCAAGGACGATACTCCCCACAATGTTGGGAAAGGCCATGCTGAGGATCATGATGTCGGAGAAAGCGAGAACGTTCGTGAGATTGTTGACTGCACCGATCACCACGAAGACCACGAAGATGATACGGAAGACGACGACAGTTCGAAGACCGGCGCCACCGAAGTGGTCCATCAGATAGATCCAGCCTCGCTCGCCGTAATAGCACCATGAGATCATCGTGGAGTACGCGAAGAGCGTTACACAGAGGGTGAGAAGCAGTGGAAACCAGGAGACCACGGAGCCAAAAGCCTGGGCGGTTACTGCCACTCCTTGCAAGCTGTCGGCGTTCACCACCTCGGGAGAGTTCCAAGTCCCGGTAATGACTACGACCAGGCCGGTCATCAAGCAAATAATAATTGTATCGATGAAAGGTCCCATCATCGCGACGAGTCCCTCGCGCACGGGTTCGTCGGTCTTGGCTGCCGCGTGAGCGATAGCGGCACTACCCAGGCCCGCCTCATTGGAAAAAGCCGCGCGTTGGACGCCTTTGATCAAGACGCCTGCCGCGCCACCGTAGAAAGCATTTGTAGTGAACGCCATTTTCACCATCAGGGCCAAAGCCTCGGGAAGCTGAGAAATGTTCGAGGTGATGACGAAGATCGCGGCCAACACGTAGAGACAGCACATGCTGGGCACAATCTTGGAGGTTGCGGCGCCAATTCGCCGAATACCTCCCAGGATAACAACCGCCACCAAACCGGCCATGACGAGGCCAATTCCCCAGCGCGCCCGGTCTAACGATAAATCTTCCACGCCGAAGGTCGACGTCAAGGCCTCCACGGTCTGATTGGCCTGGAACATGTTGCCGCCGCCCAACGCCCCACCCATCACCATGATGGCGTACATGATTGCAAGTACCTTGCCGATGCTCCCCCACAGACCCCCTTTCTTTCGAAGGCCGATATCCAGGTAGTACATAGGACCACCGGAAATACTACCGTCGGCGTTCACCTGTCGATACATTTGTGACAAGGTGCAACTGCTGAACTTGGCTGTCATACCGAAGACCGCGGCGATCATCATCCAGAGCACGGCACCGGGACCTCCGAGGACGATCGCCACGGCGACACCCGCGATATTTCCCAGGCCAACTGTCGCGGACAGCGCACTGGTGAGGGCCCGAAAGTGCGAAATCTCTCCTTCATCATTCGGGTTGTCATAGCGCCCGAGCACGACGTCTAGCGCGTGTTTAAAACCACGGACGTTGATGAACCGGTACCAGCAGGTGAAGAAGATAGCTCCCAGAATCAGGACGGTGACCAAGAAAGGGATCGCAATTGTCTTCTGTTTTTGTTTTCCGTCCGGTTCAAGAACTGGTTTCCCGTCCCGATCGATTTCATCCACGTGGATGGCGCCAAAAGCCACGTCGAAAAAGAGTAGCCCAAACATCTTGTCGTTGAATTGGGCCAGGAGTGACGTTTCTTTTTCAGGTGCAGTGTTTTCCGCTGCAGTTGATCCCTGGTCGTCGTCGGCTAAGGCGGTACTGTTGGGCAACGTCATAGCCAGCAGGCTGGCGACGACCAGCCAGATAAGACCCGCTCGTAATTGCATGTTTTCCCCTATCTCGTCAGACCGGTCGCCGAACGCCTTTTCAACACTTTGTAAACCCAGCTTCTATCTGATAAATATAAACCAGTCAATAGTTTACGGAAATTCATATAAGTCCATTGGATATTTTTTAAAGATATACTTGCAAAAAATCATCGAATGTATACCATAGTGGAGTAAGGCGTTGCCACGTCCGGTGTTAGGGGGTTGAATAACATGAGCACCAATCTGGTCTCCTCTGAAGTGGCCATTCTCGATCTACTGCGGAAAAATGACTGGATGTCTGTTTCCCAGATGACGGCCGTCATCCAAGTCACGGGGACGGCCATTCGCCAAAGGTTAAGTCATTTGATGAAAGTTGGCTATGTTGAGCGATGCAGTCACAAGTCCGGCAGAGGCCGTCCGAGCCATCGTTATTCGTTGACTGCCAAAGGCCGCCGTAAGACCGGTGCCAACTTTGCTGATTTGGCCGTTGTGCTTTGGAGTGAAATTCGTGAGATCGAAGACTCGGAGGTTCGCCGTGGCTTGTTACGGCGAATTGCTCAGCGGATGGTCGACATTTATTCCGGCCAGATCGAAGGTGAAACGATGGTAGACAAAATGAATTCCCTCAGTCGGTTGTTTGATGATCGCAACATACCGATTTCCATCGATGCGACGGGCGAATTTCCCACACTGAAAGTGCTGGCCTGTCCTTATCCAGATCTGGTAGAGCAGGACCGTGCCGTTTGTGTTATGGAGCGGATGATGTTTGGCGATCTTTTAGGTCAGAATGTGCGTCTTGACAAATGTCGACTGGATGAAGGGAGTTGCTGCACGTTTGGTTTGAATTGAAGTTGATTGCTACGACTTGACAGTCATTCTTTTGGAGAGCAGGAGAGAATACGAAAAATGACACAGCCATGGATTGAAGGACGAATGGAGGAAGGGGTCATTACGACTTCTCTGGAACAGGCCATCAACTGGGCACGCCAATCGAGTGTCTGGCCGATGACATTTGGCCTGGCGTGTTGTGCGATTGAAATGATGGCGGCCGGGGCGAGTCGTTTTGATATCGACCGTTTTGGAGCAGGTGCTTTCCGGGCAACACCCCGGCAGGCAGATTTGATGATTGTTGCTGGAACGGTGACTTATAAAATGGCGAGTCGTGTTCGTCGCCTTTATAACTTAATGCCCGATCCGAAGTTCGTGATTGCGATGGGTGCCTGTACAGTGGGCGGTGGA
>PBTE01000095.1 GCA_002726515.1 Planctomycetaceae bacterium
GAGTTTGGTTCTGCCACCGGTTGGATGATTTCAACCAAATGTGCCTGAGAGCAACAAAAGGAATCCATGATGCGAGTTGCAATCGGAAGTGATCACCGGGGGTTCGAGATAAAGAAAAAAGTGGTCACCCTGCTTGAACAACTGGGTCACGATGTGTTGGATGTAGGCACAGATGGAACTCAGAGTGTGGATTATCCGGACTTTGCGAAAGACGTCAGTCGAAAAGTTGTAGCTCATACGGCTGAGCGTGGAATTCTCATTTGTGGTACGGGCATAGGGATGGCTATTGCGGCGAATAAGGTGCAAGGAGTACGAGCCGCCACATGTCACGACGAGTTAACTGCCCAGATGTCTCGACTTCACAACGACACCAACATTCTCTGTTTGGCAGCCGATTTACTGGGCGAACCCTTGATCGATCGTATGGTAGAAACGTGGCTGAATACTGGCTTTGAGGAGGGCCGACATTTGCGCCGTGTTGAAAAAATAGGTCGGATCGAGGCAGAGAATTTTGACTCTTTGTAGCGTGGTTTTTTCCACGGCAGAGGCCTTCACTGCTTTGCGTGGAAATTTCACCCCGGGAACCCAATGCCAACGAGTTTATCGATTATGACGCGCTTGGCGCTTCAAGTTTTGCGGTCATAACGGTCGTGTGTCTGGGGTTCAAGAAAGTCTTGCCGAACATGCCAAGGAGCACCTTGCGATTGTGAAATGGCTTGTTAAATTCAAATGTTATGGGCATTGTTTGCTGCCGTGAAACCACAAGATATGAAAGCTAGTTAACGGTGAAGGCTTTTCATCCCGAATCCGATGAAGTTGATCAGTTGTTGCTCAACGCTCAGCTGCGAAATGATCTCGAACCTTTTGTTGACGAATCTCTTGACTTGGTGCGTTTGAGACACATGCCCACAGCGGCCGAGAATGACTTCCTGGCCTCGATGCTTGCCTGGGAACGAGCTCCGGTGTTGCCGATCGCGCAATGGTTTGATCCCGAATTGTGTCTTGCAGCGCCAGATGGCTTGCAGGATAGCGAACTTCACAAAGTTTTGTGGGACACCATTAATCAACTCTACGGGCAACACATCGTTTTAGATTTTACAGATCATCTGTCAGACCGGGCTCTTTATTGTCTGATCTATCGTGACATTCTTCCTTCGTCGGAAAAGAAAATTGATCAGCCGAAGCATTATTTGCATTGGGACTGTTTGGATGCAGTTCACAACCCAGAAGATTGGTTGAGATACTACGCGTCCGAGCAGGAGCGTTCGCAATGGGCAAGCGAAGCGGATTGGCCCCTGCCTCCTTCGGAACCGGCACCTTTTCTACGCAAGATGCCGCGTCGAGCGTTGTAGGTCCACGGCTTGTCCCAGCGGTCTGGTAGCCCGCGCTGGTCACGTTTCCCGGGTCGGCCCGAGAATTGAGCGGCTCTCCCTAGCGGCTCGTTCCGATCAATGTGGTCCAAGTGTCTCTTGAGAGCCTGAAGTGGACAGAGAAATCATGATATTTCAACAAGTGCAATCCAGCGCGACGGCTTCTATACTCGCTGCGGTTTCCCCAGGGTCAGGCTTTGTGGTGGGAC
The DNA here is from genome assembly GCA_002726515.1 of Planctomycetaceae bacterium. Classification (GTDB taxonomy): domain Bacteria; phylum Planctomycetota; class Planctomycetia; order Pirellulales; family Pirellulaceae. The sequence goes on from PBTE01000095.1 coordinate 1,580, forward strand.
CAAGATCACGTTGCGACACCGACGGTTGCACAAATCTTGAAGACCGTGGGGAATGATGGATCGCAAGATGAGTTCCGGGGGTGTCCTGCGTCACTCTTTGATGAGGTCTTCCACAGTCATTCCGGAGGGAATCATAGGTAGGACGTGTTCCTGATAGGGCACCTGGACATCCAGCACGTAAGGACCATCGTAGGAAAGCATTTCGTCGATCGCAGGTGTCAGATCCTCTTTTTTATGAATTGTCGCCGCACCACAACCGAAACCCTTTGCAATGGAGATAAAATCGGGATAGCGTTCTGATACAAACGCACTCGAACCCTGACCTTTTGCCTCGGCATGATTGATCGGACCAAGATAGGTATGGGCGCGGTTGCCTTCCATGAATCGATCTTCCCATTGCATCACCATTCCGAGGTGCTGGTTATTTAGCAGCAGGACTTTGACAGGAATTCTTTCGCAATAGCACGTGGCCAATTCCTGGATGTTCATCTGAAAGCTCCCATCACCGTCGATGTCCACGACCAGAGCGTCAGGGTGAGCTGCCTGAGCACCCATGGCTGCAGGGAGACCGAAGCCCATGGTGCCCAAGCCAGAGCTGGAGAGAAACGTGCGAGGGGAATGGAACTTGAAAAACTGCGCGGTCCACATCTGATGTTGGCCCACACCAACCGTGACAATCGTATGTCGGTTTTGGGTCATGCGACTCAAGGCATCAATCGCATGCTGGGGGAGAATACCGTCAAAATCGGTGTCGTAATGGAAGGGTTCATCTGCCTTCCAACGTTGGCATTGCTCGACCCAGTCCGAGATTTCCTCAGGAGCCTGAACGATCGCATTCAGCCTTTCCAGTGCGGGTTTGACGTCACTCACGATCGGAATGTGCGCCGCTTTGTTCTTGTTGATCTCCGAAGGGTCAATGTCGATGTGTACAATCTTCGCATGTTTCGCGAATTCTTCTAGCTTGCCCGTGACGCGGTCATCGAAGCGCACGCCCAGAGCAAGAATCAAATCAGCTTTGTTAATTGCATAATTGGCGTAAACACTGCCATGCATCCCCAACATGTCCATGGACAAGGGGTCGTTGTAGGGAAATGCGCCTAGACCCATGACCGTCATTGCCACTGGAATTCCTGTTTTGTGAATCAGCTCGCGGAGCTGCTGGCTGGCGCCCGCAGAAATGACTCCGCCGCCAGCGTAAATGATAGGGCGTCGGGACAACTTGATGGCGGCGGCTACTTGCTTAATCTGAGCGAGGCTCGTGCGGCGTTCCTTGACACTGTAACCCGGCAGGTTCATTTCGACATCCCACTGGGGAATGATCTTTGACTCTTGGACATCCTTGGGGATATCCACCAAAATCGGGCCCGGACGCCCGGTGGTGGCAATGTGGAATGCTTCTTTCATGACCCGGGTTAAGTCATGGATGTCAGTTACCAAGTAATGATGTTTGGTAATCCCGCGACAGACTTCGACGATCGGTGTTTCCTGAAACGCATCGCTACCGATCACAGGTGTTTTAACCTGACCTGTGATGGCAATCAGCGGAATACTATCCAGCTTGGCATCGGCAATAGCGGTGACCAGATTTGTTGCTCCAGGTCCGCTCGTCGCCACGCAGACGCCCACTTCCCCGGTCGACCGGGAAAGTCCCTGGGCTGCGAATCCTCCGCCTTGTTCATGGCGAGGAAGTATTGTGCGGAGCTGGCCAGAGAATCGTGTGAGAGCTTGATGCAGGGGCATACTCGCTCCGCCAGGATACGCAAAAACGATCTTAACGCCGTGATTTATCAGCGCCTGAACCAGTATATCGGCACCCGACATGAGTTGAGCGTCGGTTACATGCCTTGTATCACTTGCCACGAAGGTGCTCCCGGGTATTGAAATCTGAACGTTGAAAAAGTTGGTCGAACCACTTGTTCAGGATAGGCTTTCTCCCGCAATGTTTCAACTATAAATGTCGCCCAGATGGGCGAAGCCGTATCGCGACCTTCTCTCGGTCTCTGCCAATTTTCGATCTGACTGATGTATCACACTAGCCCTACCCTATATCCGGAATTCGACTGCTGGCGAGACGAACTCTTCACGCCCTGTTGCCCAGCCGATTAAAACCGCACCAATTGTGGTGTCGGTCGCTCTTGCCTTTTGTTGGCAATCGAGGCTGGTCGTTGTAGCATTTCAAGCGATCACGGTACCAACCTCGAGAACCAGATCAGAGAGTTGTGACCCTCGGATAACATGCAGGCTGACCCGGAATGGGACGCAGGTCCAGTCTCCAAGCGGGATCCACCCCGAACGACCGGCGAGGATTTTCTCGTCACTACAATCATTTTATCCGTACATTTGTTAGTTGTGGATTCTTCGGCAAGCCAATTCTGTTAGACTGAGTAACGGTTCCGAATTCATTACGCCCACGCTGAAAAATCATGCCCGCTGGACTACCACTCGAATCATTCTGGGATCTTCTGAAGAGAAGCGGTGTAATCGCTGAGGAGCAACTGCAACCGTTGTGCGAAGAGTACGAGAAAAAATTCTCCCACTTGGATGCTTCGGACAAGGTGGCCGACGATCTGGTCGCCCGCGAGTTTTTGACGCGGTGGCAGGCGGACATGCTTCTAAAAGGTCGGCACAAAGGTTTTTTTCTTGGACCTTACCGGTTACTTGACTTGCTCGGCAAAGGCGGGATGGGTTCCGTTTATATTGGCGAACATTTGCTGATGCGCAGGCGCGCGGCAGTGAAGGTGCTACCGTCCAAACAAATCAGCCGTCGCCCGTCGATGCTCGAACGCTTTCGGCGCGAGGCTCAAGCCGTGGCCGCACTTGACCATTTGAATATTGTGCGGGCCTACGAATTCAACAAGGAGTTGCTGGACAAGGTCGATGTCTATTATCTGGCGATGGAATTGGTCCAGGGTGAAGATCTGCAACAACTGGTAGCCGAGTGTAAAGCAAATAAGCGGTTTTTGGATTTCTTCCTTGCCGTCGACTATATCCGCCAGGCAGCTCTGGGTTTGGCCCATGCCCATGAAGCTGGCTTAGTCCATCGCGACATCAAGCCGGCCAACCTGTTCATCGACGAGAAGGGGGTCGTTAAAATTCTGGACTTGGGTCTTGTCAAGTCATTTGAGGAGCCCGAAGATTCTTCTTCGTTAACAGGTGAGCACGAGAACACGGTTTTAGGCACCGCAGACTACTTGGCTCCCGAGCAAGCAATCAGCAGTCGCGATGTTGATGCGCGGGCAGATATCTACGCGCTGGGATATACTCTCTATTATGCGATCACTGGCCATCCTCCTTTTCCGGAGGGGACGATTCATCAACGCATCATGGCGCATCAGTCCCGCCATGCCGAATCGGTTTTCAAGACGAGGTCCGATACGCCCGCGGATCTGGTGAAGATCATTGACAAAATGGTTGCCAAAAAGGCGAGCCATCGCTATCAAACGGCCAACCAAGTTGCCGAAGCGCTGTCGGACTGGCTTTTTGAAAATGCGCCCGACGAGTGGATTCTGGAACATCCGGGACTCCGCGGCAATCGGTCCGATAGCGGCTTGCTGTCTAGTCATGATCTGACTTTGGACCCGTCGGAAATATCCGGAGACAAAGAACTTGATTTGATGCCTTTGGACGGCGATGAGTCTCAGAAGGGTGCCGCCAAAAAAAAATCTCAACCAACATTGAGACCGCAGAAGGAAACGAAAGTCAAAAAGAAGATCAGCCAGGAAGTTCAGCCGGCCAATCGTGCGAAGTCGCCGAAGAGAACAACGGCTCCTCCTGGCGGACTGCTGCCCATGTTAGAACGAGATCTAAACACAGCACTCCTGGAAATCGAACCCGCGAGCAATGCCAGTCGGGAACTGCGACCACTTCGGCCGACAGCCAGCCTTTGGTCCATCACGGGCCTGGCCCAGCGTCTGCAAATTCCGAGTTCTGTTGTGGCGCTAGCAATGGTGCTGTTGTTTGTTTTGATCCTGGCGATGGCCGCGCTCGTTTTCAGCCAGATTTTAGGCGGGTAGCTTGTCGCCGATACGGCTTTCCTGACGGTATTTAATGATCGACGGGAAGTGCTCGTTGTAGATGAGCTGTCATCGCTGGGGCAGACCACCGACCTTTTAAGAGCCGGATCCGCACCAATTCCGCAAACGTGGTCCATTGCAGGGGCGACGGTAAAGCGGTGGTTGTGAGAGGATATTCCGTGGAACTGTGCTTGGATCTTTGTGCCACCAGGCAAGAAAAGGTCGAATCATTGAGTGCAGAAGAGTTGGCCTCATTTTCTCTGAAAAGCAGCCAAAACGAGAATAGCCATTTTTTCCTCTCTGCTCACACTCCTTACGACGTCTTCAGGAATATCGCTGGAGATGCTTTTGGAAACCGTTGGAAACTTGGCTAATCGTGAATTTGGCTGGGAAGTTGGAATCCGGTAAGTCCCAAAAGCTCGTTTGACCGACCTCGGTTTGAATCTTTTCTCTTGCCTTGACCGATCGGTTAGGCTAAATCTCGGGAAAGTTTGCTAGGATAGAGTGTTCCTAAGCCTGCATTTAGGGGGGGTAACACCGCATTGAGGAATGTAAGAGCTAATTAGACGATTTTTCAGACTGCTAATACATCCTCGAAGAAAGGTAAGCCGAGATGTTCAATAATAAAGCGTTTTTTTTAGCCCTCTTGATTGGGCTGGGAATGGGGTTGTGTCTGGAATCCGAATCGTTCGGCCAAGGGCGGCGACGAGGTCGTGGTAACTACGATTTTTCACCACAGAAACGAATGCAGCCTCGTGGTCGCCAGCAATTTTCCGCCCCCGCCAGCAGGAATTCCTCAGCCGTTTCCAGGCGCAGCATGCAAAGTGGCAGGCGAGGATCGCCCCGCATCAATCAATTTCGCGCTTCGCAGCAACTACGAGAGACGGGACAGGGATTTTCAGGAGTGTACGGTCCCCAAGGAAATTCTAGTCAAGGTTATATTCCCAGCACCGGTTTGAATGCGCGTTCGGGTGGCGTACTGACGGACGTGCAGATTATTCCGCAGCACCGTCGTCCACGTCCCAACCCGACGAACAGAAAACCTAACGCTGACATGAGGCCGCTGCCTCACATCGATTTTGTAGGCGATCAGAGCATTCAGGAAACCAGAGAGTGGGTGGACAATACCGGTACATTTACAATTGCGGGACGACTGGTTTCCATACTGGGGAACAAAATTCGCATTATCAAAGAGAACGGGAACGCAACCACTGTTCCCCTGCGTCGTCTCAGTCGAGATGACATGCAGTACCTGGAAAACATCGCGAGCGACCACGAGAGTGACGAGTCGTAGTGGGCCCTTCCAAACGATAGGGGCCTGCCCGTGATGGGGCAATTGCCACTTCATGGAGTGGAATCGGCAAGCTCCGCAGTCAGCTTTTCACGATAGTTCAACAAATGTCTTTTGAGAGCATCTCCTTCTGCCAAATCGATCGCCTTATCCACCGCCTGAATGGCCTCGTCGGTCATTTCAGAATAGACCAGAAGATTCGACTTGTAGAAATAAAGCGGCACTTGATCGGTAAGATCGGTAGCATTGGCGATTGCATCGTCAAAAACTTTGAGTGCATCAGTCAGGCGGTTGGATTCGACCAGGATTTCAGTCTTGATCAATGTTATCTCGAGGCCCAATTCTCCACCGGACTCGACTTTGTGTTCTAGTTGCTCGACTCTCTCCAAGGCTTTTTCTACGCCGGCCCGTTGAAGAATTCCAAAAACTTCCGGTCGGAGTTCTTGAATTTCCCTCGAATTCAACATTTGTTGGTACCCAGCCAACATCCTTTTATATTTCGATTTTAAACCCGCCGAATCTTGATCATCCAGTTGGAGGATCAGTTGGACCAATTCGTCGTATCCTGTCATGGCAAAGTTGATGCCCACCGTTTCCAGAGCCTGGTCAAGGTATCGTGCCTGGTCAGAACCTACCGTACTATCCGCCAAATCAAGCAATTCGTTACGCCGCTCACGGGTTTGACGCAACTCCTTTAGATTTGCCAGATACCTTTGTGGCCCACCAGGTAAGTAACCAGTTTTTGCATAAGGCCGTCCTTCTGCATCCAACAAATAAACCGTTGGATAACCGGAGGGAAATAACTTTTTTCTCCAGTTCTCGTTTTGTTCGATCAACTCCGGCGATTGATTTGATCGATCGTTCGGAAAGTCCAATTCGACCAACACAAAATGTTCTTTGGCTTGTTCCAAGAAGCTTTGTTGGCCAAACACTTCGTTCTCGAGTTGTACGCAGATGGGACACCAATCGGAACCGGTAAAGTTCATCAGCAGGTCCTTATTCTCGGCGAGCGCCTGCTCTATCGCCTTGCTGATGTCAGTCGTCCAACCAGGGGGGGCGGCGGCAACTGGTGTCAAGCACCACTTTCCCAGCAACAGCATCGATAGGAGGGCAAAAAGAGGCAACCGAAGACTTCTAGCGGACGAAGCCATATTTCATACTCCAGGGGATTCAAGGCATCAAATGCGTGAAAGAAATCAGTCGAACCAATTTCCCGGGAAGGTGATGGGGCGAACAGAAAAGATGGGCGACCTGGGGATCCGGCTTCTGGGAAACTGGTTGCCAGGAACGGAACCTGGCAGCCGACACACTCGACAAGCGCCCAGGCGACAAAGCGCCCAGGAAAAATCTCTTTATATTATTTCTGGAAACGAATTCTAAAACAAGTACCCAACAAGTTTGTTTAACTTGTTCTAGCCGGCGGATTGGGGGAAATTCGGCGCGAATTTCCCACACCATGAATTCTCCATCTGAATTTCATCCCGCCTATCATTCACCGAGCAAAACACGTGATTTCAGATTTGTTGTCTGGCAGGTAGATCAAGCCCTGAACCCGTGAAGATGCGTCACTCACGTGTCCTGCTCCAGCCCACGACGTACGGAAATCAGCTGAACGAGATGATCTGAATGGACACACCGAATAAGTGATTTGAAATCTGTATTGGATAACCGCCGCGGCACCATGAGCGATTCAGGCGTCCTGTGAGTCTCGCTCCACTTCGGAATGCCATTCACCGGCAGAGGGGTTATCAGCCTGCTGCTCCAGGCGATTTTCCAATGATTGAATTCGGTTTGTTGTTTCTTTCTGACGCCGACTCTGATCGACCATGGCAGCGTTCAGATCGTCGAGATTTTGTTGTAGATGAGTCATTAGCAATTCTAGCTGGACGACTCGAGCATGCATGTTTTGAAGGTCATGAGGGTTGTTCAAAGTCCCACTCACTTTCCGCCACGGGGCTTGTGCTCTGAGAGATGTCGTATCTTAATTCAATTGTCAGCGTTGGCCAGACCGAACTCCGGAAAAACTGCTTCAATAGCGCTTATTCTAGCTGTCGAATTGGGTCACTTTAAGTCTTCGGCGGGTTTCTCTCACCGCGTCGCACGTTGACGACATTGCAAGAATCGCAGTACACTTACGAGCTTAAAGTCGCACTTCAGGTTCTAGTGACCAGTCCTTGTCGCGAAAAAACAAAGCCGTGGTTCACACCACTGCTAGGGCAGTTTAACGCGAGGATGGCCGAGGTATTCCGCTTCATGTCGACAGCTACCACGAGCATCGAACAACTCGCTATTAACACGATCAGAACTCTTTCGATGGATGCTGTTCAGCAGGCCAATAGTGGCCATCCGGGTACACCGATGGCACTCGCTCCCACCGTTTACACCCTTTGGAATGAGTTCCTGCGTTTCGATCCTGAAGCACCGCAGTGGATGGACCGTGATCGGTTTGTCTTGTCGTGTGGGCATGCTTCCATGCTCCTTTACTCAATCTTACACCTGGCGGGCGTACGAAAAACAGATGCTACAGGCAGGGTTTTGCAGGAGCCATCAGTCAGCTTGGACGACATCAGGAATTTTCGCCAGTTTGCCAGTCCATGTGCCGGCCATCCGGAATTCGGTGAGCTAGCAGGCGTCGAAACAACCACAGGGCCTTTGGGCCAGGGTATCGCCAACAGTGTTGGTCTGGCAGCAAGTGCCAACTGGTTAGCGGCCCGTTACAATCGTCCGGACTTCGAACTGTTCGGATTCCGAGTCTATGCTCTTTGCAGCGACGGTGACCTGATGGAAGGGATAGGTTGTGAAGCGGCGTCTTTGGCGGGTCACTGGAAGCTGTCTAACCTGTGCTGGATCTATGATGATAATCACATCACGATTGAAGGTGGTACCGATTTAGCCTTTTCAGAAAATGTGGCTCAGCGATTTGCAGGCCTGGGTTGGAACACGGTCGAGGTCCATGACGCCAATGACTTGGAGGCCACCCGATCGGCGTTTCGAACGTTTCAGCAAACGGAGGATCGTCCTACGATCATTATTCTGGGTAGCACCATCGGCTACGGAGCTCCGAACAAAGCGAATACAGCGGATGCCCATGGTGCTCCCTTGGGAGAAGACGAGATCCGTCTGGCAAAAGCGGTTTATGGCTGGCCTGAAGACGAAAAATTCCTCGTCCCTCCGGGCGTTCAAGATCACTTTGTTGCTGGAATCGGCAGGCGTGGTAAACAAGCCCGTCTGGATTGGGAACAACGTTTTCAATCCTACGGTTCAGCACATCCGAAATTGGTGACACAGATCAACCACATTCGCAGCGGTACCCTGCCCCAAAAATGGGACGAACATCTCCCGGTGTTCGATGCCAGTGTCGGACCCGCGGCGACGCGGGGAACTTCAGGAAAAGTGTTGAATGGATTGGCACGCGGGTTACCGTGGCTGCTGGGCGGTTCCGCCGATTTGGCGCCTTCCACGAAAACCCTCATGACTGACGAAGAGGCCGGACACTTTTCAAGTGACAATTACGCCGGACGAAACTTTCATTTCGGAGTTCGCGAACAAGCAATGGCCGCCATCGGTAACGGTTTGGCCTTGGTGGGTCTGCGGCCCTACGTAGCGACTTTTTTCGTCTTCAGCGACTATTTGCGTCCTGCAATGCGTTTAAGTGCTTTCATGAAACAGCCGGTACTCTACGTCTTTACCCACGATTCCATTGGTTTGGGCGAGGACGGACCGACTCATCAGCCGGTGGAGCATCTGGCTGCTGCACGTGCAATTCCTGGGTTGATCGTAGCTCGACCCGGAGATGCCAACGAGGTCACTGAATTATATCGTGCACTGATGCCTATCACCGATCGACCAGTGGCGATGGTTTTGACCCGACAGAATATATCGACCTGGGACCGCCAGAAATATGCTCCCGCTGCAGAGGCGGCTCGAGGAGCCTATGTGCTGTCGGATTCCACTAGTGGCGAACCAGAGCTGATTCTGATCGGAACCGGCAGCGAGGTTTCGCTCTGCCTTGAAGCTCAAGATGCCCTTGCTGCCAAAGGGACAAACGTGCGGGTGGTGAGCATGCCTTCCTGGGAGTTGTTTGAAATGCAGGAAGAAGCATACCGTGAATCGGTTTTACCCTCTGCGATCAAGGCTCGTATTGCTGTTGAAGCAGGAATACGTCAGGGTTGGGACCGCTATATCGGCAGCGGAGGAAGATTTGTGGGCCTGTCTACGTACGGAGCTTCGGCGCCCTACGAAAAACTTTACAGCCATTTTGGGATCACAACCGCCAGGATTCTTGAAGAAGCAATGGAAATTGAAGTTCCAACGAGATGAGGATCGCAACCACGTTTTCAATTCTGGCCGGAGCAATGCGGCAAGAGAGTCAAAAAGTTCTTGAATGTCGTGGAGTCCCACAGCAAATCTGCGGATACCAGATTTTCAAACTTCACACTACCATCGGTGATCGTTGTTCTGACCGGTAGAAAGCTTGATCATGCCCAAATATGTTGTTCGCTATGGTATTCTGCGAGCGCTGGGCGTCTTTGGGACGCGCGGAAATGATTCCTATCCGCGTGGTGCCAGCGTGATTGCCCGTACGAACCGTGGCTTGGAGGTGGGTGATGTTCTGTGTGAAGCAACCGACGAAGCTGTTTCGACACTGCGCAATCCCAGCCATGGCCAAATTCTGCGAGGAATGTCAGCAGACGACAACAATGAATTTTCTCACATGCAAACTGGCGTTCGCGAAGCGTTCGAAATTTGCCAGAAGTACGCCGAAAAGTTGCAACTCCCCATGCAGTTGATCGACATTGAACATCTCTTTGGCGGTGAGCGCATTGTGATTTACTACCTTGCCGAAGGCCGCGTCGATTTTCGGGAGTTGGTGAAGCAGTTAGCGGCGGAATTTCAGACGCGCATTGAAATGCGGCAGGTTGGCGTGCGGGATGAGGCTAAATTACTCGCTGATTTTGGAGATTGTGGCAAACCGGTGTGTTGCTATACGCACCTCAGCGAAATGCCTCCGGTGTCCGTGAAAATGGCCAAACTTCAGAAAGCCACTTTGGATCCCACGAAAATATCGGGGCGCTGTGGACGTCTCAAGTGTTGTTTGCGCTACGAGTACAATATGTATGAAGAAATGCAGAAAGAGTTGCCACGGATTGGATCGGAAGTTGTCACGGAGAAAGGACGTGCCCGGGTCTTGAACCAAGAGATTCTCACTGGACAGCTGTTGATCGAAACCGAGGATCATCGTCGCGTCTTGATCGATTCAAGCGAGGTATTGACGGTGATCAAACAGAATTCCGGGACGGTTCGCCAGTCCAATCGCAAATCCGCGAAATCGCGGACTTCAGACACCAAGAAATCGAAAACCGCTCCGCAACGCCCCAAGGGAAGTTCGGACGAGGCCAACGATTGAGTGTCGGAGTGTTAGGACAATGGCATACGGGCAGACGGACAAAACAGAAGGGCCTGGTTTGAGGCTCATAACGATGTGTGGGTTGCGCGAGGAGAGAACGTTTGTTCTCACCGCTCAACTACGAAATTCAACATGCGGCAGGTAATAACAATTTCAGTCCTTTAACACACAACCGACTCCAGGTATGACGCCATGTCCGATGCTCAACTGATTCTGATGAAACTGGTTGAAAGTGATTCGAGATATAAAATGGATGCCTATTTGTTCGTTCGTGATGGATTAACCTACGCCCAGGATGTTTTGCACGTCGGTGCTGACGAAGAAGAGGTAGAGAGTTCCCCTGAGACTGAAAGCGAAAAACATCTGACGGGTCAGCAACTCTGTGAAGCGCTCAGAAAGTATGCGTTGGACCAATACGGTTATATGGCCAAGACAGTTTTGAACAGTTGGGGATTGACAAGCACCAGTGACTTTGGCGAGGTGGTGTACAACATGATTGGCGAAAAGTTGATGAAAAAGTCGGAATCCGATCAACGAGAAGACTTTAACGACATTTTTGATTTCGAGACAGCTTTCCAGCAAAATTTTGATATTTCATTGCCTGACTAAGCAGGACGGGCCACCATGGCTAAGCGCAACAAGCAGCGTTCGGCAGCTGCGGTGACTGGCAATCCCGATCCGATGGAACGTGTACAGGAGGTACGGGCCCTCGGTGAGCAGCACCTCTCTGCACCCCGTCCATTTCGCCGCAATGTTTTTTTCCTGGTGGCTTGCGGTCTCATGCTGGCAGGGTGGTTGCTTTTCCTGTTGGTCCTGGCGGGAATTGAAGTCTTTCGCCAGGGTTGACGGCCACATGGCGCTGGTCGCGGGCGTTCGGATAAGTCACATACATCTGGAGCCCAGGCGTCTCTCTCGTTTTCCCATGAAGAAAGTAGCCAATCTTTCGTGATTTGTTTGGCTGATCGGTGCACTGTCGATGGAAAACTAGGTTGTTGACCATTGGTGAAAACGGAACTGGAATCGGTGGAAGTTCATTGTATTCGAACAAGGTCTTTCCCAGTGAAATCTCTCTGGCGACGATTTTGGAGAAATCAGCATTTCGGGAGCTTGTCTACCGATCGAAAACCACAGGGGCATGGCTGGCCCCGGGGATTTCTCACGGAGGGGTGGACCGCTAGCTCCACACATGGATAACATTATGAAGAACAGTGATTTTTTGCAAACGCGAAAACAAGGAGCCAAATAATGGCAACGGAGCTGCAAAGCCGGGTTGCCCTACTTGAGTCAAATGTCTGCCAAGTAGTTCGGGGAAAACGCGAAGTCGTGCGCATGTGCTTAGTGGCGTTACTCTCGAACGAACACATTTTGCTCGAAGACGTACCGGGTGTCGGCAAGACACTGGCCGGAAAAGCGCTCGCCAGGAGTGTCCATGGAAAGTTTTGCCGACTCCAGTTCACGCCCGACTTGCTTCCCAGTGATATTGTTGGCAGCAGTGTTTACAACAACCAGTCGGGTGAGTTCGCTTTCGACCGCGGACCAATTTTTGCCAACATTATTCTAGCCGACGAAATCAACCGAACGCCACCTCGAACCCAAAGTGCGTTACTTGAGGCAATGAGCGAGGGACAAGTCTCAGTGGATGGCAAGACCTATGCTTTGCCATTGCCGTTCATGGTTATTGCGACACAGAATCCGTTTGAGTTCGAAGGGACCTACCCCCTGCCAGAAAGCCAGATGGATCGCTTTCTGTTACGCATGTCGATGGGTTATCCATGTCGTGAAGAAGAATTGCAGATTTTATCCAGTCATCGCGAAGGAGAACCAGTCGATTTATTGGAGCCAGTTTTGAGCACAGAAGAGATTGCGAGTCTCCAGCAAGAGGTGCGCAGGGTGCGTGTGGAACCTGCTATTTACGGTTATGTACTGAACATCGTCGAAGAAACCCGCAAGTGTGAAGATCTGCACGTGGGGGTGAGCACACGGGGTGCGCTCTCTCTGACTCGCGCGGCCCAAGCGCTGGCTTTGATTGAAGGTCGCGAGTATGTTGTTCCCGATGATGTGAAGCTTCTTTCCGTTCCGGTTCTGGCACATCGTGTCATCACGAAAGGCTATTTGCATGGAGGCCACCGTGATGCTGTCGAGGCATTAGTCAGTAGATTGACTGACGAGTCTGAGGTGCCGGACTGAAGGCGGATCTTCTGTGCGAGCGGCGCCATGCTTCAAAAAAATCAATTCTCCGTCACCCGTGAAGGCTGGTATTACCTGTTTGTCCTGGCTTTTACAGTCAGCGGTGCTGTTCTGCGAGACATCAATCTGCTGCTCGCATTGGCTGGAATGATGATTGGCATTTTTGTCTACAATTGGTGGACGGTAATCACGGCGCTTTATCTTTTGCAGGTCAACCGTCGGATTCCGGAGAGAATTTGTGCGGGCGATTTGTTGGTGGTGGATCTGGAGTTAAGCAACCATCGCACTCGTGGCGATAGTTGGTCCATTGTGGTTGAAGACCGGCTTCAAATCCAGAAAACGGCTGCCGGGGAAGCGCCTCGCCAGATTGGGGTGCTGGCTCCTCGCTTGGGCGCCCAGGATACCGTGCGACTTTCATACCGCGGCCGA
>PBTE01000096.1 GCA_002726515.1 Planctomycetaceae bacterium
GCAGACAGGTCCCCGGCGCCGGAGACGACGGCAGATCCTGTCGCGCAGCCTTGGGGATAAAGAGAATCAGTCTCCAGCATGATTTGAGAACCACCACGTCGATGGATGGCACCATCCACTCCACCACCCCCCGCAAGTGCCTGGTTCGCCGCATTGACGATTACATCGACTTGCTGCAATGTGACGTCACCTTGAACCAATTCGAGTGACGCACCGTTTATTTTCACTTGCATGGTACCCGTCTCCGTCTTTTCCGTTGATTTTACCCCCGAATAGTTACAACTCCAAGCTCCAAGGGAAGAGGGTTTGGAGTGAGAAACAACGCTGAACGAACTGGCCTGAAAGAAGTCCAGGCAAAGGAGTCACCCGCTCACGCAGTTGAAGGTTCTGCTGGTTGGCCGTTGGTCAACAATAGTGCGGCCGACTTGGCCGCTGAGGAATGGCCGGTTCCGTTGCTCTCAAGCAGTGTTTGCAGTGACCGTAGTAACGAAGCCTGTGTCAAGCTTCCACAGAATGTTCCGCCTGAGACTGTTGCACCAGCTCAGCAACAGCCTGGCGGTTGGCAATTCGGTAAAAGACGCCCACACCCGCCACCAGAAGAGTGATGAAGCGGAAACCAAGTGCCACCACGAACCCTTGTTTCAAAACAGCGGTTCCCGGCGAGACCGCTCTGTAGACAGCGTCCAGGGCTGCCTCGAACGCACCTAAACCGCCAGGGAGAGGCGCCGCATTGGCAATGTTTGCGATCGGAACGATCACACAATGGGTGGGTAAACTCGGGCAGTTGCCAGTGATGGCGCGGGCGATCAGATAAATCCCTACACTCAGCAACCAATGAACCGCCAGGCTTATCAACAGTGCAGTAATCAGAATACGAGGTTTGTTGCGATAGGTGCGCAGGGCATGTAACGCTTTACGTATCATTCCTCCCAGGCCGGGAAAACCTGTGAGCCGATCCAGCAGAGGGTGATTTACAAACCCGGTTACCAGCAGCAGGATTGCGACCACTGTTCCTGTTAGGGTTAATCCGACCGTGATCTTTCCGAGCAACAAGAAAGCCTTCAAGGCATCCGGTTCACCCACCGACAGACGACTGACATCAAACATCAAGAAGGAGAGTGAGCCGACGACAAGTAACCCAAAAAGTCCGACGATCCTGTCGAAGACGACGGTCGTCACGGCTTCCATGCGATGCTCTTTCTGTTGGCGAGCCAGGAAGACCATTTTAATAACGTCGCCACCCGCTATTCCTACAGAAAGGAAGTTGAAAAGGTAACCCAGAAAACCCAACCGCAAAGCATCGCTCAGAGAAAACTTCATTCCGAGAGCGGTGACAAGAAGTTTCCAGCGTACAAAACTCAGGATCGTTGTAAACAAAATTAACAGAGACGCTGGTATGAGGAGCAGCCAGTTCTTGGGCCCAGACCAGATGCGATCCAGGGTCTCCTTGTCTTGACTCAACTGGTGCAACAGATAGCCAAGAATTGCAAATGAGATTGCAAATTGCAGAAGTTTGACCAGTATTTTTTTCAAGATCAGTTCCGCCTAGATGGTGTCGGTGAAGTTTAGCTTTTTCCTGACTGTCGTCGCCGTATTTCAATGCGGAGCGGACGAAACAGCCTCTCTAGAAAGGTTCTTATGGCTCTCGATATTCGGGGGGTCATTTCCTTGCTGGCTGCATCTTCCACCCCGCGTCGTTTTGGATCTTGGCCGACTTGGTACTGCCACCTCGACGGGAATGACTTACCCGGTCCTGATGGATGATTACCGACTTCTTTTTCCCGAATGGTGGATTCAGTGACTCATGTCTTACAACTTTATCACATCTGGGGACAAGCTTGACTTGACAGCCAGTCTTTCCATTGTTAGCGTGACTTGCCGCCGCGTAGTAAGGAGTCACGGGTCGAAGTGACTTCTCAACCGGGGGGGATTAGCTCAGTTGGGAGAGCGCTTGAATGGCATTCAAGAGGTCAGGGGTTCGAGTCCCCTATCCTCCATTTCCTCTCTTCA
This sequence comes from Planctomycetaceae bacterium, assembly GCA_002726515.1. Classification (GTDB taxonomy): domain Bacteria; phylum Planctomycetota; class Planctomycetia; order Pirellulales; family Pirellulaceae. The sequence goes on from PBTE01000096.1 coordinate 2,011, forward strand.
CACGTCTTCGTAATCGGTGCTAGGGCACTGTAAAAAACTAGGAGTCACCCGCTCGGTGGTGACTTTTCTTGCTTGGCGGTCGTCTGCCGCGAGATTTTCTTGAAACGTTTTTTGGTGGTGGATAATGTTTTCCAGCCCTGGGAGTAGAGTTTTCCAGGCACCTGCCTACCATCGGTTTGGTTTGCCTGGAGTTGCTTAGGCTGTCGCACACACCCGGCTGAAGTTGAAGACCAGATTCTCCCGTGAAGGGAACAGGTAAGTTTTTCATTTGCGGCTTGGTTGCCCCTGTTGCCTGTTTCTGCGGCCGGTTTGGTCTTTGTGGGGTAGAGCAGATCCGACGCGCGATGCACATTGAAGACAGGGTCGGCAATTAGACCAATTTGTGTTGCGACTACCGCCCCATGGCTACTTATCCAGCGAGCTTATCCGCCGAGCAGAGTTGCCAAAAGTGTGGCGTACAGTGGGCAGTATTTTGAAACTGACTTGCCCGCGCATGGACGGAATCTGCAAGGTCCGGCAAAACTGGCTGGAACGGTTATCGAGGAAAATCCGACATTCCACGGACAGGTGTTGAAATTTTGCACCGCTTAGGTTTTGGCCGTATGGGAAAGTCATTTCTATCTCCGTAATTATTTCTTCGGAATCATTGAAGTTCTCATTTGGACACGCCGGGAATTTGACATAGGTTTTATTGAGAGGGAACCAGGATTTCATCGATCCGTGGGTAAGCGAAGAAATGATTCCTTTTGGGGCTGGATATTTTGTCCGTGTCACCAGTGTAAACTTCTGTATCCTGCCGTTTTAACTTGTTTCCAGATCTTTTGACTCTTGATTCGAGTTTCGAGATCGACAGCTTGGAGGAGACCATGAACAGTTTTACCAAGAAAATCCGCCGATTCATCGTGTCAGAAAATGGCCCCACCGCGGTTGAGTACGCCGTGATGTTGGCTTTGATCGTCATCGTTTGTTTGACGGCAATCACTGCCGTTGGTACCAACGCCAATTCCGCTTTTGACCAGATTGCGACCGAGCTTGAAAATAGCGTATCGTAACCTCCTCCCAGGCCCCGTGTCGTGCTACGGGAGCGAACTTCGCAAACAGAAAAGCACCCCTCGGCGGTCAAAATGATCGTCGAGGGTGATTGTTGTTCTGATGCACAGTTTCTCGCGCGACATTTTTACTTTCACAAAACAGAAAACCAATTGTCTTGGACGGAAACTACAGAGGGGCGCTGCTCCGTGACCGGTGTTTTGTTCGAGACTTTTTAAGATTCTATAACTACGAGGACCAGATCCGTGATTCCGCTGATGCCCACCGAAGTAAGCGAAATGGCTTTGGAGATATTGTGCTACATGAGCACGATCGTCGCGGTGGTCGTCAGTTATGTCACGACCTTGCGATTTTGACTCATAAAGTGGTCGGTGAACCTTTGGATTACCGAACCGGATCAATTGGTTTTCGATACGCATAGAGAGTCGATAATGGCATACATTGCACAGCTGGGTCCCGCCATTGTGGAAAAGTGGCCCGTTTGGTTTGTGAGCGTCACTTTGATACTGGCTGCTGTGATTGATGGTTTTGAGCTGAAAGTCCCCAACTGGCTAACGTTTCCCCTGGTCGTGAGTGGCTGGATCTACAGTCTGATGATCTTTGGCTGGGCCGGACTGGGCTGGAGTCTGCTGGGAACGGCAGTCGGATTGATCCTGTTGCTGCCAGCCTACGCCATCGGAGCCATGGGAGCCGGGGATGTAAAGCTATTGGCCGGAATCGGCGCCTGGATGCATAGCACCCACGTGTTTTATGCCTTCTGTTTGTCGGCCGTTTGCGGGGCTGTCATTGCCGTGGCCATGGTTTTGTGCCGGCGTGCATGGAACAAGCATACAGCCCAGTTCTGGATGATTTTCAGCGAGATCATGACGATTCGCGACCCCAACCAGCTAGCGGCGATTGCAGCTGAGCGAAAGAGCTCGATGTTGTTGTTGCCCTATGGGATTCCCATCGCTGTCGGAAGCATTTTCTACTTCGCCTGGAGGGGTCTACTTGTCTAAAGCACGTTGCAACTTACAGCCCCGGGAGACAGGCACGATGTGTAAAGCTAGTCAGGCCTGGAAAGTTGTATCGGGAATAGGCTTCACGTTGGACAAAGTCTGCAGGTCGTACCGAAAACAACGACGAGGATCAGCAGCTGTAGAGTTTGCGCTAGTGGCGCCGCTATTTTTCATTTTGGTTTTCGGCATGATCGAGATTGGACGGATGGTGATGGTACAGCAGGTCATCACGAATGCTTCCCGGGAAGGAGCTCGCCTAGCGGTCCTGGACACCGCCACCGTGGGCGAAATCAAATCCACGGTAGAGGACTTTCTTGCCTGTGGAATGATTTCCGGCGCAGCCGTCATTGTCAGCCCGGATCCACCGAGTGACGCTGCTCATGGTGAACCTGTGACAGTGACTGTTGAGATTGCTTTTGACAAAGTTAGTTGGCTTCCGTCCCCGGTATTCCTTGGCGACGTGAACCTTAGTGCCAGTACGGCGATGCGCCGGGAAAGTGTTCAATAATTGTGCACACGGGCTCTTCCCCCGCGGGTTGGGGACTGGCCCATCGATCACCAAATGGAGAGGTTTCCTGAATGCGTCCCAAATCAATGATCTTGATTGTCATTGCTCTTGGTTGTGGCCTGGTGGCTTCGATCGGTATCAGCCAAGTGATGGAAAACCGACCGGAGAACGTCGGCATTCCTGAGATTGAGATGGTATCGATCTATGTTGCCCAGAAGGAAATCAATGTTGGAGAAACTATTCAGGAAGAAATGATTTCTCTTGAAGAATGGCCCGCAGACAGGGCTCCGGCGAGCGTCATCATTGAGTTGGAAGAAGTAGTGAACCACAGGTCACGGCAGCAGATTTTTGTTGGCGAACCAATTCTGATGGGAAAACTCATTGGAGAGAATGAGAAGGCTGTTGATGCAGCGGAACGAATTCGTCCAGGCTACCGTGCAGTAACAGTACTGGTCAACGAAGCGGTTGCCGTAGGCAATTTGCTTAAACCGGGAGATAGCGTTGACGTCTTGGTCTATTTACGAGAGGGAGCCGATATCCCTCAGACGACGATGAAAACCATTTTAGAGCAAGTTCGTGTGTTTGCCATCAATGACACCATGGACCGCATCGAAGGGAAGAATGGAACATCGATCAAAGCGAAAACCGTAACCTTGGAGGTGGAACCTTCACAGGTTGAGTTGATCACCCTGGCAGATGCGATTGGTCGCATTCGCTTGTCAGCACGTCGCCCCGATGATGAATCGAACTGTAACGCAGGGGGTGTGACCCCCAGCTGTTTGCTTTCTAACCGACACAACGATAGTGTGCCGGAGGAAGAAACGAGTCCACCGGACTGGCTTGTTTCCCTGGGTCGGGAAACACCCACAGAAGCCCCGCTCGGCGAATCCTTGCCACGGATGATGGTCATTGAACGGGACGTATTTCGACAATACGAAATTCCTCCCAATGGCGAAATTCCCCGTGAGGTGACCTACCACCAGGGGTTCACCGAAGTCGGAGGAGACCCAACGGATTTGAGGTTTGAATTCCAGGGGGACCTGGCGAATCCCGACGGAGTGCAAGATGATGATTTGCCTTTTGACCCTGATGGTGCTGTGAAGCCTAACTAGTTTTGAGACAAGGGAATGAGCGTAAGGATACGCGGTTTTTAACAAGGAAAATGCACGGATGTCTGGCCGATCACTTCAAGTGGTATATTTGTTGCGCGGGTGGTTGTTTTTTCTTCTGGGTGTCACCTTACTGCCTGCAGGGACGTCAGCCCAACCCACTTCAAGAAATCCCCTGCTGTTCCGTGTACAGGAACGGTTGCAGCACTTGGAACTGGTCGTAAACTCCAGTCGTGTGCTGGCTATGGAGGGTGATATTCCACGTGCCCAGGTGAACAACCCTGATGTTTTGAAACTGACTCCCGTTGCAGCGAATCAGATTCAGATTTCTGCAATCAATCCCGGGGTCACTCAGGTCAATTTGTGGGACGCGGAAGACAAGGTTTACACGGTGGATGTGATTGTGTTGGGCGACGCCCGAGAGTTGGAAATGCTTCTGCGCGCCTCGTTTCCAGACGCGGCACTCAAGGTCCGTCCTATGAAGAGCAGTGTTCTCATCACGGGGCACGTTCCAAGGCCGGACATGGTGAGCAAGATCACCACGATTGCCGAAGACTATTATCCCAAAGTGATTTCCAACATGAGTGTCGGAGGGGTTCACACCGTGTTGCTCCATGTCAAAGTCATGGAGGTTTCACGGACAAGACTTCGGACACTTGGTATTGACTGGAACTACGTGACGGGGACGGATTTTGTTGTTTCCAGCATAGGCGGCCTGGTCACATCGGGCGCCTCCACGGCCGGTTTTGCCAGTGGTGCCAGCGACACGTTCCGGTTTGGAGTCACGGACGGAACACACTTGTTCACAAGTCTGATTGAAGCTCTGCGCAAAGATAACCTTGTTAAGGTTTTGGCCGAGCCTACGTTGGTGACAATGAGTGGTAGACCGGCGAGCTTCCTCGTCGGTGGCGAATTTCCTATTCTTGTCCCTTCAGGCATTGCCACGGCGACGGTTGAATACAAGGAATTCGGAACACGTGTTGATTTCGTTCCGATTGTGCTTGGCAATGGTGCCATACGATTGGAAGTCCGTCCCACGGTCAGCGAAATCGACGAATCTCGCAATGTCTCCGTGGGCACCTTCACGGTACCTGGTTTGAGGACTCGGACTGTCGACACGGGGGTCGAGATGCAAGCAGGTCAAACGTTGGCGTTGGCCGGCCTGATTCAAGAGAAGGTCGAGGCTGAGAACAAAGGCATACCCTGGATTTCCGAGCTGCCTTACATCGGTGCACCGTTTCGCCGTGTTCAGGAGAGTGTGAACGAAATCGAACTACTGATCATGGTTACGCCGGAAATCGTCGACGCGATGGATGCGCAATCGGTTCCACCGCGTGGGCCGGGAGAAAACACGAGTTCCCCGGGTGACTGCGAACTTTTACTGAAAGGGTTTTTGGAGGTGCCTCATTGTTGTACGGACGGAAGTTGTGTGAAGTGTAGAAGTGGCCGTCACACTGCGCCACTCCAGAACCAATCCACCCACGTCTATTCCGGGGGAAAGTCACCACCCGCCGCTGGCCCGGGAACCAGCGGTGAAACGATTGTGTCTTCAGGTGTTCGTGAATTCATTGATTCGCCTGCTGTTACCCGGCCCACAGCCAGCTGGCCAGAGACGATTCAAGAACCGGTGGAAACTCAGATGAAACCATCGGCGAGTGCTGCGAATCAGACGTCGCCTGCTGGTGTGACGTTCACTTTACCCGTCTCTGAGAAGATAGGATCCGGATCCCACAATCCGAAGTTGTTGAACCGAAGATCGCTTGAAGAACATCCGGATTCGCGCGCTGGTCAGCCGCTGTTTTTTGGTCCGGTTGGTTATGAAGTACATCCATAAGCAAGCACAAGAGCCGAACCTGTCCGAGCAGCTTCGAGTTTATTTCCCCTGTTGTACAAAGGCATGGTGAAGGCAGCGATGAACAATGTATTACGTGTAGCAATCGTCGATCCGAATGACGCATCTCGAGAAACATTGAAGTACATGCTTCTGGGAATGGACATGATTTGGTTGGAAGCGGAATGTTCCAGGTATGAATTCTTCTCCGATGTGGTTGGGCAGACACGACCTGACATTGGGGTCGTCGTGTTGGATAAGAACCCGGAAAAGGCTCTTGACTTGGTGGCCAATCTGGTCAGGAGGACGCCCAACTGTAGTGTGCTTGTCATTAGTGATTCCAATGATGGCGACCTTATACTCCGGTCGATGCGGGCGGGTGCCGTGGAATTTCTTACTCAGCCAGTCAGGATCGATGACGTCGTCCATGCATTGGGAAGAATCAGTGATCAAAAGTACGGCCAAGATGAAGCAAGTTCACGTGGTTGCTCAACCATCGCCGTGGCAGGGGCCACGGGGGGAGTGGGCTGCACGAGTATTGCGATCAACTTGGGTTGTGCCCTGGCAAGCGACCCTAACCACTCCGTTGTATTGCTGGACATGGACCTGAGTCTGGGGGATGCGGATGTATTCCTGGATGCGATTCCCGAATACACCCTCGTCGATGTAGCAGAGAATATTGCTCGTCTGGATTTTGCACTGCTTAAGAAATCTCTTACCAAGCACTCCACGGGGCTCTACCTGCTCCCCCGGCCTGTGAAATTACAGGACACCGGTCTCGTCAACGCGGAAGCGATGCACCGCGTCATCGGGTTGTTGAAAGCAACCTTTACCCACGTGATTTGTGATATCTCAAAGAGTTACACTCAAATTGATATGGAAGCGCTGCAGGCTGCGAATCAGGTGCTGCTGGTCACTCAACTCGATTTACCTTGTCTTCGAAACGTGGTTCGCCTGCTCATGTCGTTTAGTGACATGGAGACACTCCAAGAGAAAGTTCACATCGTTGTCAACCGGGCTGGTTTAGACAACCAAATCACTCTCAAAAAGGCTCAGGAGACGATTGGTCGGGAAATTTACTGGCAGCTGCCAAACGATCACCGTGTGATGGTGGAAGTGCGCAACAATGGGATTCCATTGGTCGAACAAGCCCCGAAAGCTGCCCTCACTCAATCTTACCGAATGCTGGCAGAAAACCTATCTGGTCGGGGAAAGAATCCGGATGACAACTCTTTAGTAAGCAAGAGCAAGTGGTTTGGATTTCTTGCGAAGAAGTAGCTGCTACGATGGTATCCAAGGCGTGGTTGATCAGCTCGATCTCCTGACAGGGTTCCTGGACGGACGGTTTGTCCAGGTCTGTATCGCTGACAAGAACGCTTGATCCGCTACAGACAGTATGCGCATTGCAGTTGTTCCATTCCGCAGAACCGTACTTGTCTGACCATCTGTCGACCCGGGCTTTTCCTCTGTACACAATCCACAAGCTATGGTTTCGATGAGACGGTAAGTTGAAACCGTGGTTGCCCTGTCTCGTGTCGTGCGTCGTTCTGACGCCTTTTCGAGAAGGGTTTTTCATCTCAGGAAACGGGCGAAAGTCATGAATGCGCTGGGACAAACCCTCCGGAATGTGGGTATCGAGAAAGAAGATGAGTTAGACATCGTCAAACGGAAGATTCACACCAATCTCGTTGACAAATTGGACCTGACTCGTCTGGGGGATATGCAGGGCGACGTACTGAGGCGAGAAATCCGTTTGGTAGTTGAACACTTATGCGACTCTGAAGATGTGCTTCTTAACAGGAACGAACGAGAGCGTCTCATTGAAGAGGTTCTGGATGAAATGTTTGGCCTGGGTCCGCTCGAGTTACTGCTCAAAGACACGACGGTCAGCGATATCCTGATTAACGGTCCCAAGCAGATTTACGTCGAACGCGGTGGCAGGATGGAAAAGACAAACGTCGTCTTTCGTGACAATGCCCATCTTCTACAGATCATCGATCGGATTGTATCCAAAGTTGGAAGACGGGTTGATGAAACTTGTCCAATGGTAGATGCACGTTTACAGGATGGATCTCGCTTGAACGCGATCATTCCTCCCTTGGCTTTGGATGGACCTGCTGTTTCGATTCGGCGGTTTGGTTCCAACCCGCTGAAGTTGGAAGACCTGTTGAATTTCAAAGCATTCACTCCGGAAATGGTCATGTTGTTAGAGGGTGGTATTAAAGCCCGACTGAACATGGTTATTTCGGGTGGCACGGGGTCCGGGAAAACGACTTTACTTAACACGTTGTCTGGCTTCATCAGCAATAGTGATCGCATTGTTACGATTGAAGATGCTGCGGAACTACAGCTTCAGCAGGACCATGTCGTGAGGCTCGAAACACGTCCTCCTAACATCGAAGGGAAGGGGGGCATTACCGCAACGGACTTGGTGAAGAATACCCTTCGCATGCGTCCGGAACGCATTATCATCGGAGAATGCCGAGGGCCGGAAACGCTGGACATGTTGCAGGCGATGAACACCGGTCATGAAGGGTCCCTCACAACCATTCACGCCAATACGCCCCGTGACGGTGTGGCCCGAATCGAAACGATGATCATGATGGCCGGGTTTGATCTACCGGTGAAGGCGATGCGCACTCAGATGGCTAGTGCTGTTGATCTGATCATCCAGGTGAACCGTCTTCAAGGTGGTATTCGCCGAATCACCCACATCACTGAGGTGGTGGGTATGGAACAAGACACGGTCGTGATGCAAGACATCTACCGATACGTGCAAGACGGAATTGATGAAAATGGTCGTTGCATCGGACGGTTTGTTTCGACCGGGATTCGTCCGAGTTTTATGGACCGCTTGGAATCGTCGGGTGTTCACGTACCTACCAGTGCATTCCGTGAGCGTGTGATGTTGGTTGACGATTGATTTGATTGCAACGTAGAGCTTATGAGTACCGTTCTAATCGTTGGCGCCGCCTTTGTCGGAGTGACTGCCCTCGTTGGTGGTGTTGCTCTCATGTTCCGGGGAACGGAAGACTCCTTGGTTCTTGACCGTTTGGAGGTTTTGACCAACACGGGGGCAACAGCCAAAACGGCGGCGGCTAAGAATAACAAATCGAATCTTCTTGTTCAGACACTTGACTCTGAACAGGTTTCCACGTTGGAGAGTTTTCTATCTCGCTTTCTGAATTTGCGTTTGTTTTTAGACCAGGCCCAGGTGAGTTTGCAGCCACTGCATTTCATTCTTATCAGCCTAGGATTGTTTTGGGCTGGGACGTTGCTTTCGGGAATCGGTGGGGTCCACCTTTTTCTCGCTCCCCTGGTGGGAATTGGCATGAGCGTGATTCCATTCGTTTTCTGTTACTTCAAACGTAAGAGGCGGTTTGAAACTTTTCAAAGGCAGTTGCCGGACGCCCTCGAATTGTTGGCTCGTGCTTTACGCGCCGGCCATAGCCTTGCCGCCGGTTTTAAACTTATTGCCGATGAAATGCCGCAACCGTTGGGCAGTGAGTTCGGGAGGGTTTACGAGGAGCAAAATCTCGGTGTGGCGTTCGAGGATGCGCTCGAGTCGATGTCGAACCGCATTCCCAACCTGGATCTTCGTTTTTTTGCAACGGCCATCGTACTCCAGCGACAAACGGGAGGCGACTTGGCACAAATTCTGGACAAAATTGGGCGACTCATCCGTGAACGTTTCAAGATTTGGGGTCAAATTCAAGCGTTGACGGGTGAAGGGCGTATCTCAGGTGTTGTACTGTTGGGCCTGTGTCCTCTTTTGTTTGTTGCGATCTATCGAGTCAACCCCGAATATGTTCGAGTTCTGTTCGATGACCCGCTAGGAAAAAAAATGCTGGCCTCGGCAATTTTCCTGCAGTTTGTTGGCGCTCTGGTCATTCGTAAAATCATCGACATCAAGGTGTGAGGCTGTCGTGTTCATTGTCATTGCATTCACCGCAGACTGGATCATACCGCTGGCGATTTTCGGTGCGGTTGCTGCCACGGCGTTTTTGGTACTCGATCGGGTTGCAGCAGCGAAACCTAGGGCTGAGGAGCGTCTGGATGAAATGAGTAATGCGAAAATGCGCCGCCATGCCAGTGGTACTCCCTATAAGGTTGATACGGTCACCAACGTACTGAAAAAGACCACCCCGGGACTGGCCAAGTCGATTCAGCCAACAAACAAAGAAGAGCAAAGCAGGCTCGTAGCGCGTCTCAGCCACGCAGGGTTTCGTGGAGAACACGCACCGACGATTTTGTTGGGACTGAAGGTGATGGGGCTTGTTGCCGGACTCTTCTTCGGGGGTGGTGTAGCGCTGTTAATGTATGGAATTTCAAAACCAGCACTCATTCGTACCGTACTCGCGGGCAGTGGTTTATTCTACCTTCCGGAGATGATTCTCTGGTTCATCACCAAGCGGCGCAAAGAGCAGATTTTTTTGGGCCTCCCGGACGCTTTAGATCTGATGGTCGTTTGTGTGGAAGCTGGTCTGGGTCTCGATCAGGCGATGCGCAGGGTATCCGAGGAAATGAAAAAATCTTTCCGTGTTATCGCCGATGAATTTGCTTTATGTAATCTGCAAATCCAGATGGGGCGTAGCCGCAACGAGGTGCTTCACGAACTGGGAGCTCGCACAGGAGTGGAGGATTTACGGTCTTTGGCATCGATTTTGATCCAGGCGGACAAATTCGGATCGAGCATCGCCCAGGCTTTGCGCGTGCAAAGCGATTCAATGCGAGTTCGTCGTGCACAAATTGCCGAAGAAAAGGCGGCCAAGACAGCCGTCAAGCTGGTTTTTCCTCTGGTGCTTTTTATCTTTCCGGGAATTTTTGTCGTCCTGGTTGGTCCCGCCGCCATCACGATGATCAACGAACTGCTGCCGAAGATGGGTGGCGGTTAGACGACGATGTCATGTGCCAGTCAGCACATCGGCCAGTTTGTGGATCGAAGTTTTCAATGAAGAACCGGCCGCATCCTGGATCAAGTTGACTTTCTCGGCCCGCATGATCGCAGCTGCGAGTGGTTGGTGTTCCGTCCAATCGGAGATGTCGAAGTTGCGAATATCGATGTATGAGTTTTCCATTGCGGCCGTGATTTTGGGAATCACGTGAAATCCGTCATCGGCGCGGACGACATAGTTGTTCAAGACCATAAAGTGGCCGATGGAGCCGACAGCCACACCCAGCAGAAAGATGAAGATGCGAGTCATAACTGGAATTCTCTTCGGAGTTGACCCAAAGCAGCGTTTACGGCGAAAATGTAACGAGTTGGTCCCCATTAGCTCAAGATGAATTTCCCGGATGTTTGTGGAGCCTCTGTCGTTCCGCAATAGACAAATGACCAAAGCTTCACAGACCGGACAAGGATTGCTATCAGGCAGTTTTCTGGGACTTTTATTTACCCAGTTTCTGACTGCCACGAATGACAACGTGTTTCGTTGGCTGGTGATCGGCATCGGCAAGGATTACGTCGAACCGTCTGAGGTTGGCATGATCTTGACGTTGGGTACGGTCTTGTTTGTAGCTCCTTATCTCGGCTTTGCAGCCATCGCAGGCTACCTGGCTGACCGATTTCCCAAAAGCCGAGTGGTTTTGGGATGCAAGATTGCAGAGATCTTGATCATGGGGCTGGGAGTCGTTGCGATCTTCCTGCAGAGTTTACCCGTCCTGTTCGTGGCGGTCTTTTTGATGGGAACCCAGAGCGCTTTCTTCGCTCCAGCCAAATTGGGGAGCATTCCTGAGATCTTGAAATCCGAGAAGGTTTCGTTGGCCAACGGGCTGTTTGGGCTAACCACTGTGGGTGCCACGATGATCGGGATGGCAGTGGGAAACAAGGTCACCGATCTGACGGGCCTGCGCGGTGTCGAACAAAACGGCTGGCTTCCTGCAGCGGTACTGCTTGGAATTGCCGTGGTCGGAACCTTGTTCAGCCTGTTGATGCGTCCTCTTCCGGTTGCCAATGCTGCTCGCCAATTTCCTTGGGACTTTCCCGTACAGACTTTTCGCGACTTGCGGACGTTGACCTCTCGCGGGCCGCTGTTTCGAGTTGCGTTGGGTTCGATGTTTTTCTGGTCCCTGGGAGCGCTGGCTCAACTGAACATCGACCAATTCGCTTTTGAAGGAGGGGCCAGCACTGAAACCCAGAAAGTGCCACTGTTGCTCTGCCTTGTTGTTGGTCTCGGATTGGGAGCAGTGCTGGCAGGGATCTGGTCGCGAGGGCGCGTGGAGCTGGGCTTGCTTCCATTGGGAGCATTCGGCATCGTCATTTTCTGTTTTTTGCTGTTTTTGGTGCAGGGCGCTATTTTCCAGTTGGACGAAGGTACGACGGAGACTTTGGTTTGGGCATGTGTCTTTCTGGGGGGGCTCGGTTTTAGCGCTGGCCTTTTCGATGTACCCATCAATGCCTACATGCAACAGCGCAGCCCCCGTGAAACCCGTGGTTCGATCTTGGCGGCCTCGAATTTTCTTACGTTTACGGGTGTCGCTCTTGTGGCGGTCGTGTTTGCGGTAGTGCGACATTCCTACAGTCCGGGCGCCCTGGAGAACGTTGAAGTTTCACATATCACAAAACAGCATCGGCAGGCCATCGACGACGCGATGGATCGCTACGGCCAAGACTGGGAAGCGAGTGCTGATCAGTCCCAGATCAAGGCAGTCCTGGACGCCAGCCCGGAGCTTTCACGTCAACACCTGCTGGTGAATCTGCTATGGCTGGATATCAAGAATAGGGACGCAGAGCACAAGAGAGCGGAGCCAGGAAACGCGGAGTCCGGATCGATTTTGCTGGCGCGGAAGGATTACCTTCAGCATTTTTCCGAGGAATCCGAGTTGGTTTCGCAGGTCTACACACAGGCGACCGGCCCCCCCTTGTTGACAGCCAACGAGATCTTCCTGGTTTGTGGTATCGGGACGGTACCCGTGCTGTTCTACATTTTGTGGTTGATTCCGCAGGCAACGCTGCGTTTTCTTGTATGGTTGCTGAGCAACACGGTATATCGAATCCGGGTCTACGGCAGCGAAAACATACCTGCTGAAGGGGGAGCACTGTTTCTGCCAAATCATGTTTCGTGGCTTGATGGTGTTTTACTCTTATTGATCAGTGATCGTCCGATTCGGATGGTTGTTTACGCGGGCAACTTTAAGTCTCCTCTGATGAGATGGTTGGGGAAATTGTGGGGAGCCGTTCTGCTTCCTACCCGTCCGAAGGCTCTGGCCCGAACGATCGAGAGTACTCGCACGCTGCTACAGGAAGGCGAGTTGGTTTGTATCTTTCCCGAGGGTGCAATTTCACGAACGGGCCATTTGCAGGCGTTCAAACGGGGAGCGCTGAAGATTCACGAAGGGACCAATGTACCGATCATTCCGGTTTATTTTAATGAGCTGTGGGGGAGTATTTTTAGTTTCGAAGGAGGGCGTTTTTTTTGGAAGTGGCCTCGTCGTTGGCCCTATCCGGTTTCCATTTACATCGGTAAACCTTTGACGGATTCCTCAGACACGCATGCCGTCCGTCAGGCGGTGCAGCAGTTAGGAGTAGAAGCCGTGGAGCAGCAACTGCAATCTTCGGAGATGGTAACGAGCCAGTTCGTGCGAAAATGCAAACGCAGGAAATTTACTTCCAAGCTGTCAGATTCCAGTGGGATCGAAATGACTGGTGGACAACTGTTGCTGCGGACCTTGATTTTCCGGCGCCTCCTGCTGAGAAAAGTGCTGCAGGTGGACGAGAAATACATCGCTGTTTTGCTTCCTCCTTCTGCGTTTGCTGTGGTCACCAATGCTGCGATTGCGTTGATGCAGCGCGTGTCCGTCAACTTGAACTACACTGCCTCGACAGATGTCGTCAATCACTGCCTGGCAGAGTGCGGAATCCAGCACATTTTGACTAGCCGCAAGTTTGTGAAAAAACTGGCCGCTTTAGATTTTGACGTGAAAGCCCTGAATGCGGAGTTGGTTTATTTGGAAGATCTGCGAGGTTTGCCAACTCTAACCGAGAAATTTTGGGGAGCGGTCGATTCTTATTTCACTCCGGGTTGGCTGCTACAACGTCGATTAGGGCTTCACCGGATGACGAGCGATGATTTGTTGACCATCATCTTTACCTCTGGTTCGACGGGGCAGCCAAAGGGGGTGATGCTGACGCAAAAGAACATTTCTTCCAACATCCAGGCGATTGAAGCCGTGATTCGTTTTTCTCCGGAGGATGTACTGGTCGGGCTGCTGCCTTTCTTTCATTCCTTTGGCTATACCGTGACACTTTGGGGAACGCTTGGAATCGATATCAAAGGGGTTTATCACTTCAACCCGTTGGAGGCGAAACAGATTGGTAAACTGGTTGAAAAACACCACGGTACTGTCCTGTTGGCCACTCCCACCTTTTTGCGGGCATATCTGCGGCGTTGTAAAGCCGAAGAATTTTCCAGCCTGAGTGTCGTGGTGGCAGGTGCGGAAAAACTCCCGCAGGAATTGTGCGATAACTTTGAGGAAAAGTTCGGGGTCAGACCTGTCGAAGGATACGGAGCCACGGAATTATCGCCACTTGCATCGGTCAACATACCCACCACGCGTTCGGTGGATGGTACATCAGTGGATCTCAAAGAGGGCACTGTTGGACGGACAATTCCCGGAGTTGGGGCCCGTATTGTCAATCTCGACACGGGTGAAATTCTTGGTACGAACCAGCCCGGGATGTTACAGATTAAGGGACCCAATGTGATGAAAGGTTATTTGAATCGTCCGGATCTTACTGCAGAAGCGATTCAAGATGACTGGTATGTGACCGGTGATGTCGCATTGATTGATGAAGACGGTTTCATCAAGATCACAGGACGTGAAAGCCGTTTCTCGAAAATTGGTGGAGAAATGGTGCCCCACATACAAATTGAAGAAACGATCACCCGTCTTCTGGAAAATGAGGAAGAAGAATTTCTACCGGCTGCGGTGACTGCCATTCCTCATGCCAAAAAAGGTGAGCGGTTGATCGTGATTCATCGAAAAATCGATCAGACTCCACAACAGCTATGCGAAGCTCTTGCTGAAGAGGGCCTTCCAAAACTCTATATCCCCTCCCCGAATAGCTTTTTCGAAGTGGAGGAGTTGCCTTTGTTGGGCAGTGGAAAATTGGATCTCAAACAAATTCGTGAAATTGCACTGAACGCGTTCGGTGCAGCGGGTTCCTGATTTGTTGCACCTGTTTTCCTGTGCGGTGGGCGGCCAAAAGAAGACCGGTCCTTCAGGAAAACGTTTCTGTCTGATACCGTTGAAAGTGGATGGTTTCCGACCAGTAATTCTGAGGAAGTCCAGCTTTCATTTTCAAAGTTTTTACGAATTCTTCAGCCGAACGGATGCTGTTCCAAGCCGCAGGTATCAGCGTAGCTTGCCGAAGACCGTCTTGTAGAATGACGCCGTCTACATGGGGCTGCAGTTGGCGTAGCAAGTCGTTTTCCGAGGTGAACGTGACCGGCTCGGGCCGAGTCAGTACGGCAATGAAGACTTCCAACTGTTTGAATTCCGGCCATGTCAGTTGGGCGAAGCGGGGGTCGGCGAACGCTGCCCCATGGGCGTTACCGGCGACATCGGCCACGAGGGAGAATTTAGCCTGTAAGCTGCCAATACAACCTCTTAGCTGATCGTGAATCCTGAGCGTTACAAAACAAGCTCCTGGTTTGCGCAACTCGGGTGCGAAAGTTTCTGAATGAACTTGCAATGGCTCTTGTTCACGGAACTCGTGTTCAATTGAGCATTTGGCGATTCGCAAGAGTTCGGTTTTCGCATCTTCTGACAGGGACATGTTTCAGCAGAGACCGGAAAGATGCGTTTGCTTCATTTGAGTTCGCCACAACCGATAATTTGAATCCGGCTGCGAGGCCTACCGCTGCGAGTTCCCAGAGCTTCAATTGACTTGACGACGTCCATGCCCCCGATGACCTGTCCGAAAATGACATGCTTACCATCTAGCCAGGGTGTTTTCACCGTCGTAATGAAAAATTGAGAGTTGTTGGTATTGGGGCCCGCGTTGGCCATGCTGAGTAGACCTGGTTGGTTGTGTCGCAAACTGAAATCCTCGTCGTTGAATTTGCTGCCGTAAATACTTTCACCGCCTGTACCGTTTCCAATCGTAAAATCACCACCCTGTATCATGAAATTCGGGATGACCCGGTGAAACGAGCTGCCTTTGTAATGCAGGGCTTTACCGGACCGCCCCTTTCCCTTTTCGCCGGTGCATAGTGCGCGAAAGTTTTCAACCGTCTTGGGAACAACATTGCCATAGAGTCCCATGACAATCCGCCCCGCAGGCTCACCGTCGATGGTCAGGTCGAAAAATACTTGATTGGTCACTTGACGATTGGTGACTTCTGAGGCATCCAGGCAAGAGCTCAACAACAGCAGTGGAATTCCCAGGCAGAGACGAAGCGTATGCGGCATCTTATGTATTTCCATCCAGAAAAAGTCCGAGATCATCGACCGGTAACTTCACGACGGTCGTTGATTATGACACATCCTTTTCTTCTTGCGAATTCCAATATTTTGCAAATTGACAAACAAATAAGGACTTGTTTTCACCGTGGTAGAGGTCAGGAGGTGGTATCAGGGTTCTCCTCGGGGAGCGGAATGTTAATTGTTAGAATCTCAACCACGATCGGTTTGACTTCCTGCTTGGTCCTTTTTTGATTGTTGCCACTTCCCGAATTCCGTTTCGCCGGAGTGACAAGATTCAGCCCATCCTTGTTCGACGAGGTGATTCGGATATCAATCGATTTTTTTTGACGAGCATCGAAGCTATCCAACCAGATTCCATCAGGGAGTGTTTCTTCCCGGGATTTTTTGTTGTGATGTCGATAGTGAAAAACAAGCCTATTGGCCAAGGTGGTGTCTTCCAACTTGAGATAATGAAGTTCCAGTGGTGAGACATCATGCTTGACTGATTGCGAAGTGAAGTTTTGGGGCCATTGCAAATCAACTCGAGATACGATTTTCGACCGATCATGGACTCGAAGGGTCAACTTGCCCCGTTTCATTTCTTTAGGGCTTGTCGCGTTTTCCGAATTTGAGAGGCGTTTGCAGAGGTCTGCCACGTAGGGTCCGAGAACTCCAGACCACTTCTTCGCAGGACTATCTTCCGGTTCTTCCCCCTGCTGGTCATCCGTCGATAACTTTCCAGAACGAGACTTTTTCGCCTGGTGGTAATTCTGTTTAGCTAAAAGCAACATCACCGGATCAATGTTGATGGTGGTGAACATTCCCATCTTCCGCCAATCCTGCGGGTCGGACTCCGCCTTCAGTAATAAATCGGCAACCGTCTTACGTGCTGACGGCAATGGCACGGTTGCCAGGAGCAAGGGCAGCCTGCTCTGTACATCGTCGAACTTGTCGCTCTGCAGCGTACCGTGAAGCATTTTCACTGCCTGTCGAGTCCAGAGCAAACGAAGTTGGGCGTCGCGCTGTTCAGCCGGGTCGATCGGATCGGGCTCTTCCACGGCTTCCGTTGGTGTTGCCGGTTCCACTGGTTCTTCTTTGACTGAATCCGACCGGGAACGCCGCCTGCTCGACGGTTCCGAGGACGGGTTGGGACCGGGCCGGATCCGGTTCGTCCGTCTGCGCGTATTACCTGCTGGAAGTTCATACGGAGTAATGGTCAAGACACCCGGTCTTCCACGAGTATCACTTTCGAAACCAGTTGATTCTGGAACTCCCAGGACTTCCCGCATGCCTTCGCTACTTCTTTGAATCCACATGCTTTCCAGCAGTTCTCGAGTTTCCAGTTCCGTATCGGGATTCTTCAACAAAAGAATCTGAGCACGATAGTTCCGGATGTCGTCCGCAGACAAGTACTCTTCGAACAACTGCGCCGTTTCCAATACGAGATCGGAACCGTCGAGATACTTTGCCAGTGCAGTTCGCATGTCGTCAGAAACAGCCGCTCCAGCCTTGGATAAGACCTGCTTCCGGATCCAATCCCCGTCGATGGGGTCGTCTGCAGGTTCCATCGGGCCGTGTGGTTGGCGTCCCAGTGGGGCTCCCCCACGTCGTCCAGGGACCAGATGGTGAGAGGAAGTTTCGGAATCGCTAAACGGCTGGGCTTCAGAAAAACCGACTGGTTTTACAAACTCGGGCTTGGTGAGCATGGCGAAAAGTATTTTTTCTCGCGGAAGATCGTTTTGTACTGCCAATGCATTAACGACTTCCACGACGATGTCGTGTTTTTGCATGGGGGCTTCCTGCTTGCCAGCGACCAGTTGCTTGAGAACATCAAGGGCTTCGGCAGTACTACTTTTCCCCAACCCATGGATGACCTTAGCAGCTAGATCTGACGGTAGATGTTCAGGCCCGGTGGCCGGTTTTACCTGGGGGAGTCGCTGCCCCCCGCCACCGTGTGGTGGGTTTCGATGTGTGGGAATGTTGTTGCGGTAATTCCCGGCAGCGGCTGAATTTGCATCGGACTGGTTTGATTTCTCCGTTCGATCAACAGCTAAAAGCCGGACCAGCAAGTCAACTCGTTCTGCATCATCGGGAGTCTCTGTGAGCAGGTAGTCCAACGCCTCGTTCAATCGAGGGTCATGTTCTTTCCGCGCATCGTCGAAATCGTCGGGTTTCCATTCTGCGAAGTCTTCGGGCCGTTTTGGTAGAACCGTTTCCTCTTCCTTTTCATCATTTTCGTCCTTCGTTGGTGCGAGTGTCTGTGCGCCGGGCAGATTTTGTCCTGGATGGGTGGTGGGTACCGATGGTGAAGAAGTGATCGGGGTAGTTGGTGCATTTGCCACCGGGTTCACCACGGGCGGCTTGCTTGTCTGTGGTGAACCTGGCGGGGTCTGTGCGGATTCGGCAGGAGTACCCGCTTGGGCCGCATCCATTTGCTGATCCTGTTGGTCTTTTGCTGCTTGAAGCGATTTGGGCAGTCTTGGTCCTGAAGGCTGGTCAGATTCCGATGTAGAAGAGGATCCACCACATCCCGACAGGACCAGGGCAGCCAGAAACATCACCGAAGCTTGCATTGCCAACGACCGGCGGAACGGGCTCCACGGCCAGTCGCGTGAAACGAGGGAGGCGATGTCGTTAGAGATCTTTGTTAGAGGGGCCATGATGGCACTTGAGGGAATGAGTACATGTGTCAGTGAACAAAGGCCAGCAAACCGTATTATTGCATAAATTAAGGATCGAGGTAAATCAGATTTTGGGTCGGACGGGTAACTTCCGGGTTCGACCCGGTTGGTTGTTCAGTTCCAATGGTGGAGCGTGAAGCGAAATTCGGCTTTTCTCTGATAGCACTGTCTTTTCTCCGGACTGGATGTCCGAGCAGGATTTCGGCTGCCAACCAGCCTTTCTACTCGCTGAGCTTGACGGCCGTGCCGTAGGCGAAAAGTTCCGAAGCAGTGCCCACGACACTGGTCGTCATGTAACGGACATTGATGATCGCATCTGCCTGCATTTCGTTGGCTTGGATAACCATTCTGTTGGTCGCTACTACCCGGGCCTTTCCCATCATCTCGGTGTATTCCGTCAATTCACCACCCAGGACCAATCTTACGATGGCAGACAGGTCGTTGCCAATCCAGATGGCAAACACCGTGTGCCCCTGGACCAGGCCCAGAACTTCTGCGACGGGGCGCCCAGGAACCGTGGGAATGTTTGATAACAGGATCCTGCTGTCGACCCCCGCACTCATTCCACGGTCGGGTGCGACTTTGAAACCCAGTTGTTCTACGGTCAAACTCAGCAGAACGACAAGAACTCCACCCAACAGGCAGAAAATGGCAAACCGGAGCCACCACGGTACAACCGGGTCATCGGTGACGACCACGTACCAGGGTATGCCGGCAAAGATCGCAACGAAGAGTCCGGCTACGAAGGCCACCGAGCCAAGGTGTCGCAGAGTTTTCATCGCTTCTCCTAACGGGTTTCCGACGGCGGAAGTATCAGGGTGGAAAAATGATATGATGCAGTGTGCGGGATATGGGTGGAAGGGGTGTCGGCATCTCCTGTTTCAGAATAATTTTTGTCACTGGTCAGGCGATGGTAATGCAATGCCCAAGGGTGTGGGAGCTAGCCCGCCAGCGAATGTAAAATTGTTGTTTCAGACTTTCCGGTTCCTGGAGCGATCTTTTTCAGGGTTTCTGTAATGATTTGTCAATAATGGTTGCCCTGCTTTTGAGTGATCGTGATTAACACGGTGAGTTGTGGGGAACTGTGGTATCAAGGCGAATGGAATGCACTGAAGTTACAGTCCTGCTGTTGTATCAGAATGGTCAGAAGTTCAAACGACGAACCTGGTGAAGGAATTTATCGTATGTTAAACCGCAAGCAAATGGTCGGTGCGTTACTTTGTTGGATAGTTATCACGTCTGTTCTGCCCAGAGGCCATTTTCTGCGAAATGACTGCTCGGCGGAAGAAGCTGTCAGCTCCCAGGATCTCTCCGCAGCGTCTGAGGAAGACTCGCAACCATTGCGCATTGCGGCGATTGTCACCACCTATTTTCCAACCAGTCACGCCGGTGTCATCGTCGGGAAATTCTTGCGAGGATTTCCCACGGACGATGGGCTCATCGCACCCAGGACTGAAATCGCTTCGCTTTACATTGACCAGATTCATGAGCGTGACATCGGAAGGCAAATTGCTGAAAAGTACGATGTTCCGCTCTACGAAAGCATTCGCGCAGCGTTGACTTTGGGAGGAACACGGTTGGCTGTGGATGCTGTGCTGCTGATCGGAGAGCATGGTGACTATCCCGTCTCTCGACTGGGTCAGGAGATGGTGCCGCGACGGTACTTTTTTGAACAAATTTCAGCTGTCATCGCTCAGGCGGATCGCCCCATACCGGTTTACAACGACAAACACCTGGCTTATCGCTGGGAGGATGCCCAGTGGATGTACGAAACGGCCCGGGAGTTGAAAATCCCACTTTGGGCTGCTTCCGCGTTGCCCGTTGTGTGGCGACGCCCCAATTGGGAACACCCCGCTGGTGAGAAGATCGATCAAGCACTCGTCATTGGATTTCACATGGTCGAACGATACGGATTTCACGCCCTGGAAGTCCTGCAAAGTCACGTGGAGCGGCGTCAGGGGGGTGAGACAGGTGTCCGGTCTGTGCAATGCCTGTCGGGCGAGCAAGTCTGGCGCGCTGCCGATCAAGAGAAGTGGTCAGTGTCATTGGCCAACGCGGCTTTAAGTAAAATTGACGGTGGACCGGGCAAACTCGAAATCGACCGGGTCACGGACCCTCTCGTCTTTCTCATCGAGTACGTTGACGGCCTGCGGGCTGCCGTTCTGATGTTGGGTGATAACGGTTTTGTCCGTAAATTTTCCTATGCTCAACAACGCGGTACGGCGATCGATTCCCTGGAATATCACGTCGACAGTGGTCCGACTCACGCGGCATTCGGTTATCTGGGTCTTAACATCGAAGATTTTTTCGTCTCCGGTGCGCCTCCCAACCCAGTCGAGCGAACGTACCTGACGACGGGAATCCTGGAAGCGGCGATGATCTCTCGCGGCCGTGGCGGAAAACTGGTTCGCACGCCGCATCTTGCGTCGATCCATTACCGTTCGCACAGTCGGGCCAGGAGACCCACGGGATCTCGCCCCAGCGGGGCGAGCATCGCTGATTGGCAGACCCTGGAACCCGGTGCCACACCTGCTGCCCAGTCGATTCCCACCAGCCGTGCAGGAACAGTGCGTGGAAGTCGACGCCGTGAGGATTAGGGCCAGCAGTTTGGTTTTTGTAGGGGCAGGAATCGATTGGATTTCTGGAACAAATCCTATGCCTCGGTCACGGGCCTGACAAGCTCACCGTAGAGTTCGGGGCGGCGCTTACGCAATGGGAAGTTGGCATTGGCTCGGGCCCGGGCAAAGTCTTCCGAATTCAAGTCCGCAAGGATCATCTCCGCCTGAATCGTTGTGGCTTCCGTCTCTGCCAACAGGCTGCCGTCGGGTGCGAAAATCAGGCTACCACCCCCGTGGTAGGGTTGCCGCCGGTAGTCCTCACGATAATAGTCGACCGTACCCGCTCTTCCCGCCTGGTTGGTGATGATCACGAAGGCTGCATTCTCGAGGGCACGCATCCGGTACCAGGAAAGTGATTCTTTGACCCGCTTGGCAACGGATGTCTCCGTCTGTTGGTTCCATGGTCCACAGCGTCCGGCACTGGGCATTAGAAAAACCTCCGCGCCGTTCAGGGCTAGCGTACGAGTGATCTCCGGATAGAAAGCGTCGTAACAGATCACGCTTCCTACTTTGCACTTGCCAATGTCAAAGACCGGAATCGCGGCGCCTCCAACGTACATCAAGCCTTCGTCTTCAGACATGTGGATCTTTCTCGACTTGCCGATATATCCCTGCGGGCCAATCAGCACCTGGCAGTTGTAGATGAGATCCCTTTCCTTTTCTGACATGCCAACACATAGCACCAACTGCCGTTCCCGTGCGAGCTGCTCCAGCCGTTTAATACTTGGACCATCCGGTGGCTTCGGCGGCTGACCAGCATTCGGGGGCCATCCAGTGCCCGTGAATTGCCAGCTCCGGGAACAGCACGAGTTCAGCGCCCTGCGCCGCTGCCCGGCCCGACCAGGATTCGATTTCTTCCAGGTTACGTTCAGTTTGTCCGAGCAGTCCATTCATCTGAACTGCGGCGACTCGTATGGTTTTCATGAGGTGTCAAATTTCTTGTAGGATGCGTGGTGCGGGACTTCAAGGATCGCGTAACCTTTTTCCTGAAAGGGTTATTTCACTTCCGGTCGTTGGTAATCAGATTCGAAGCATCGTCGTTGATGTCCCGTCGCCAGATCGAATTTCCATTTGCTTCCCCCCCGGTGGCCAAGGCAGCAACGTTTTTACGAAAACCTGTTCTTTCCCTGCAGTGACAACACAAGTCATCCACATTGTATTCAAGTTTTTCTGAAACCCAACGTGTCACTCCGGGTTGAACCTGTTGGGACCTGTTTCCCCAAAATGGCTGGGATGACTTGTCGACAATTTATCCGGTCGTCGAGTGGCGATCAGGAAGTTGTAAAAGCCTTTTGACTGGCATCGGCGGTCTGTCAAAGCGAGTTTTTTCCCGCAGGGGCGGCGGAGTTGCGCAGGTATCCTTTTGCGCGAAGTAGTGACTTGAAATTTTCGTAATAGATATCGTACCGGTCTTTGCGGGAAAGGTCGGGAACCATCGTTTTTTCAATGCGCACCATCTGTCGGATTACCTGCCACAGGTCACCCAACCCGGCCCCGGCAGCCGCCAAGATGGCTGATCCGAATGCCGATTCCGGGCATGCTGGTCGGTGAACTGTACGCCCCGTTACATCGGCTCGCAACTGCAGCCAGTGGTCATTTCGGCTGCCACCACCCGTTGCAAAAATATCACAACGCTTAGTGGAAGTTTCGCCGGTTACCTGGTCTAACACTTCATGGGCAAGCTGTTCGATGAAGGCGGTTCCTTGGAGACTGGCGGCAAACCTCCGGACGGAATGGTCCGTCTCAGGCTCACAAAATCTGGTAGCCTGGTCGCAGTGAAAAGGGAATCGTTCTCCTTGAGTCGTCAATGGATAACAGAGAGTTGTAGAGGGCAGATACTGAAGAGCTTGCGTACTGAGTTGTTCCAGATCACAATCGGCGTAACCCGTTCGGATCCATTGGCTGCCGGTGTTGCTTGCCGCTCCCGGCAGCCACAGGCCACCCGGCAGTTTATGGGAATAGACTTGTCCCTGGGTGTCATGGCCCGGACGTTTCGAGAGTCGTTTGAACACCAGCGTCGTTCCCAAGGTGGTGCTGTCGTCACCTGGCTGGTTGGCACCCGATGCCAAAAAGCCGGCCGTTCCGTCAGTGGCTCCCGCGATGACGGGCAGGCCCTTGGGTAAGTGGCAAGCGGCTGCGGCCGGGCCATGAATTTCTCCGATGCGGGTTCCCGGTGCCACGACCCGCGGCAGTTTTTCGCGGACGTCCGGAAGTTCGTTGATCCAGGTCGGCCAGCGATCATCGACCAGATCATAACCCGTTTTTAGCGAGTTGCTGTAATCTGAAACGGCAGGAACGCCTGTCAGCCGGGAAGTGATGAAGTCCGCCTGGTGGATGAAGTAACGCGCGGCATGAAACTGTTGTGGCGCGTTTTCAGCCAACCAGAGAATTTTTGCCAAGGCAAAGGAAGGGGCGAACTGGTATCCAACCTTTTGGCAGAATCGGCTTGCCAGCAGGTTGAGTCGCTCGGCCTGGTTTACCGCCCGGCCGTCGTTATACATGATCCCCGCACCCGTTTCCCGGCCAGCCGGGTCAATTCCGACCACCGTACCTGACGTCCCGGCCACCGCGATCGCACGTAGAGCCTTTGGACCGACTCCCAAATCGGTCAGGTTTTGGCCCATTTTTTGTAGGGCGACAACCGCAGCCTGCCACCAGGAATGCGGGTTTTGCTCGTGCCAACTCCCCTGGCGGACTTGATGTTCCAAGTCGAAATTTTCCTGGCCTGTTGCCACCAAACTACCTGTGGCGCTAACGGCCATGGCTCGCGCGCCGCCGGTGCCGATATCGAGTCCTACAAAAAGAGTAAGGGGTGCCATGCCAGGATTCTATCATGGAAACCGGTCCTTGATGAATCAGTAGTCCGACGAAACGGGGAAGAAGACTTGAGTTTGCAGCACTTGAGGCGATAGACTCGCTTTTCAAGTTGAACGGCACTGCATGCAAGAGCTGAACAGGCGACCAAGAACTGGGCTCGTGTGGCCGGCGCCCGCTCATCCGGCAAAGCACGGCGGGTCAGGAAGTCACCCGCCATGCTGCTGATGTTAGAAACAAGGTCACTTTAATTTCAGCGACTTTTTCGACGCAGACTAGTCACCATGACCGCGACGAGACCTAAAATCGCGAGCACGATCGACATCGGTTCTGGCACGGCACTCACGGCTCCGTAGCCGCCCGGAGCAAAACCGGATGCCAGGGCATTGTAGTCGTTCAGGTCGATGTCTCCGTCTGAATCAAAGTCCCCGTCAGTCCACACAAAAGTGGTGGCGAAGGGGGAAAAGTTGGTGGCCAAACTGGTAAAGTCAGTCAAATCGATATCCAGGTCACCGTCGGTGTCACCGGGTTTTGCCGACAAATTCTGAAATCCCACGGTCGCCGCGGTGTAGGTGACCGCGCTGAATATGCCGCCGGTTCCACTGTAGCTACGGAAGGAACCATTGGGATCGACCGCACCGAGCGGCACCAATGTCGACCCGTCATACTGGACCGTGCTGAAGGTACCGTTTTGTGTCATGGCCGTCATCAGAATGAAATCATCCGAATCGCCGGGGCTTGCCGGGCCCGTGTAGCTGCCACTGGGCACGACATTCAGGGTGCCTCCCAGGGTAGCTTCTCCCGCTCCCAGAATATGGTGGATCTGATCATAACTGCCAGTCGACGCTCCTTCGATTTCCAGCCTCACGGTACCAACGTAGGTGACGCTGCCACGGTTGACGCTGGCCACACTTAATCCGGGCGAATCGGTGCCCGAGATGTTGACGTTGTCCAGAGTACCGACACCTTCAACCCAGCCAGATAACGTGATGGGACTGCCTGCCGAATCACCTTGGATGTGCCCATTGTTCGTCAACGGTTTGCCGGCGTCGTTGGGCGTCGTCATCGTTCCAGTGCCGTTAATGTTGGCACCGAAATCAACCGTGAGACCGTTGTTCGCAACCACGCTACCGGACCCGGACGAACCCAGGTTCACCAACGCACCCGAATCAAACACGGCGGCGTTAGCATCTCGCAACGTGACAGTCCGGTCATTGGCGTTCAGTATGCCGTTCGAGGAGAAACCGACTGCCGAGGCGCTGTCACCCATTGCCAGGTTGCCGGTGGCCTGGATCACGGAACCGGGGTCTTGTGTTACGGGACCGGTGACATCGCCGGCGCCTAGAAAATTAGCCCCGGTTCCGAAAATGGCACCATTGACGGCGATCAGGAAACCACCGACACCCATTGTGGTCATCGATCCCAGTTCGACGGCACCGGCTGAGTTCACCTGCAAAAACCCCGTGCCGACTTCCAACAATCCCTGGTGATTAAATCCCTGGGGATCCGTGGCGTCACCTAATGTGAATAGTCCGGCACCAACGGAGATGGTCGATTGGGCAGCACCGTTCACTCTACCATTGACGGTGCCACTTCCTTCTAACGTGCCGAAGTCCGGTATCGACAGCCCGGTCGGAACCGTGCTGGTACCACCGGCGAGGTGCAATTCGCCCCCGTCCCAACGAATTTCACCAGCGGTGGCATTCACGCCCGAGGCGGTCAAGCTACCACCGTCCAGGTCTAACTTGCCGTTGCTGGCGAGAGTCAAATTATTAACGTTTGCATCGGACCCGTAGCCCAATCGCAGAACGCTATCGCTTGCACCGCCATCGCCGAACGTCGCCGAGTTACCGAAATCGCTGCCGGTTGACGTCAAGTTTAAGGTTCCCGAGCTGTAACTCATCGTGCCGCCCTCTTCGAGGATAGCACCAGTATTGACGACACCGCCGGACAGATTCAGTGCACCGCCGCTCCACACTCGCAGCGATCCACCCACGTTGACGGTGGCGCCCGAATTGACTTGCACAGACCCGGTGGCGGTATTGCCATCCGCCGTATCGCTACCCGCGATTGACAGATCGGCAATGTTGTTCCAGGTTGAGCCGCTGCCCCCGAGTGTCACGACACCGCTGGAGCCTTTTCGCTTTCCAACCGATCCGTTCCCCACGTTGCTCACCAGGCCACCACCAGTGATGTTCAAGACGCCATCGGCACGATCACCGACTTGGAGTTCACCTTCAATCTCCCAGCGCGAGCTCACACCATCAATGGTGACTGTTCCGTTCCCTGTCGCCAACCATCCGATGACTCCGTCGGTCGCGGTGGCAATCCTGCCAGCGTTGGTAACATTGACTATCCCTACGCCCTTGTTGCCGACGCGAAGTCGGAAGTTGGTATCCCACAGTGCACCGGCACCGTCGACCGTGACAGTACCCGTGGCGCCCTTGTCATCGCCGACATAAGCAGTCAACCCACTTTGTACTGTACCTCCATCCAGGATCTCGAGCGTAGCCACGGAAGTGTTTCTATCAGCAACTTTGGTTTCGTTGTTGATTTCCCAGCGTGAGCCGATGTCGGTGACTACGACATGCCCGTTCGAACCACCATTGACTGCCATCATGGCGTTCAAGGCGGAGGTTACTTTTCCACCGCCACTGATCTCCATGTAACCGGTGCCGTCCCAGCCGATGTTATGATGATTCCCAACCTCCCAAACAAGGCCCGTGGCCGGAATAAACGCCTTGCCATTTCCACTGCCGGTTCTTCCGATGAAGACTTGGGCACTGGGAAAAATGCAGGATCCGGCAGAGCCGGCTGTAATGGTCAGAGTTCCCGACCCGGAGTCCCCAATGATATTGGGTAGACTCCCGTCGCCCGTCAGTACGCCACCGGTCACGTCTGCCAGCGTTGGTTGGCTGCAAGCCAGTAGTGTTGCAGTGACGAACAGAATTGAGAACAAGGAAGCCAATGCGGAGAATCGTCTCCTTGGAATCGCTGAAGACAATTCTGTCTGGTCTATACGTTGATTCTCTTGAACGGTGCCGGCGCGAACACTACACAAGGAAGATTTTCGACGCCTGCGAAAAATCAAAAAGACACCTGCTGAAAGAAGCGCCAAGGTGCTCGGTTCCGGCACAGCATTTGTCGACCCGTAGCCATTCGGAGCAAAGTTGGATGCCAGGGAACTGTAATCACTCAGGTCGATGTCTCCGTCTGAATCAAAATCCCCGTCAGTCCATAAAAGGGTGGTACCACCGGGAGCAAAATTGGTGGCCAGCCTGTTGTAGTCAGACAAGTCGATGTCCTGGTCACCGTCGGTATCACCGGCGAGAGCCAGTAAATTCTGAAATTCCACAGTCGTTGCACTGTAGGTGAGTGCGCTAAAGATGCCCCCGGTTCCACTGTAGCTACGAAAAGAACCGTTGGAGTCGACCGCACCGAGCGGTACCAGCGTTGATCCGTCGTACTGGACGGTCTCGAAGGTGCCATTTTGTGTCGCGGAAGTCATCAGAACGAAATCGTCCGCATCTCCGGGATTCGCCGGACCAGTGTAGCTCCCGATGGGCACAACATTCAGGGTACCTCCTAGCATGGATTCTCCTGTTCCCAGATTATGGTTGATCTGATCATAGCTGCCTTCTGAGACCCCTTCGAGTTCCATCTCCACAGTACCATTGTAGGTAACACTACCACGGTTGACCGTGGCGGGACTGAATCCGGGAGCATCCGTACCCGTGATGATAACGTTGCTCAGAGTACCTGCGCCTTTGACCCAGCCCGGCAACGTGATGAGGTTGCCCGCCGAAGCACCCTGAATGTGACCGTTATTGATTAATGGTTTGGTGGCGTCGTTCGGTGTTACCACTGTTCCTGCACCGTTAATGTTGGCGCCGTAATCCAGTGTGAGACCGTTGGCTGCACTCACGCTACCGGACCCGGACGACCCCAGATCGATCAACGCACCCGAATCAAACGCGACGTCATTGGCATCTCGCAACGTAACGGCCTGGTCGTTGGCGTCCAGTGTCCCGCCTCCGAAGAATCCGTTGACCTCAGTACTTTCGCCCATTGCCAGAGCCCCGGTGGCTTTGATTTCCGAGCCGGAAGCTTGTGCCACGGCACCTGTGATGTCACCTGCGCCCTCAAAATCGTCCCCGTTACCGAACGCAACACCGTTGGGGGCAATCAGGAAACCACCCGCATCCATCGTCGTCATGGACCCCAATTGCGCGAAGCCAGCTGAAAACGCCTGTAGAAAACCTGTGCCAACTTCTAACGTTCCTTGGTGATTGAATCCCTGGAATTCAGCCGAGTCACCCAAACTGAGCAGCCCGTTACCAACCGAAATGGTCGATTGACCAGCACCGCTCACCTTACCAGTGATGGTGCCCGTGCCTTCTAGAGTACCAAGGTCCGGTACCGTGATCCCGGTTGGAATCAGGCTGGTACCACCGCCGAGATGCAATTCACCACCGTCCCAACGAATTGAACCAGAGGTGGCATTCAGGGTGTCAGCAGTCAAACTGCCACCGTCCAGGTGTAAAGTGACGTTACTCTCAAGAAATAAATTGCCGACGGTTGCTGAGGAACCGGGGGCCAACCGCAGAATGGTATCGGTTAAACCACCGTCACCGAAAGTGACGGAACTGCCCAAATCGCTGCCGCTTGACGTCAGGTTCATGGTTCCTGAACTGAAAGTCATCGCGCCGCCCAAATTGAGTAGGGCGCCAGCATCGATGACACCGCCGGAGAGGCTCATGGTGCCGCTGGGCCAGACTCGCAGCGATCCAGTAGTACTGACGACTCCGCCCGAATCGACTTGCAAGGATCCGGTCCCGCCGGCCGCCGTATCACTCCCCCCGACTCCCAGGGCCGCAAGAATGTTCCAGGTTGAACCCGTACCGCTGACCGTAACGGAGCCACTGGATCCAATTTCTTTACCAATCGATCCGTTTCCCACATTGGTCACCAGGCCTCCAGAACTGATGGTCAAGACGCCAGTGGCTTCGTTGCCAACTTGGAGTTCGCCAGCACTTGCCCAACTAGAATTCGTACCACTGACCGTGACGGTGCCGTTCCCGGTCGAGTCCACTCCAATGGCTGCCTCGCCACCGGTGATGACCTTGCCGCCGTCTGTAATATTGAGTACGCCGACGCCTCTCTTGCCGATGCTAATTTCGCTGTTGGTCTCCCACTTTGAACTGCTACCGTCCACCGTAGCAGTGCCCGTGCTGAGGTCGTCATCACCGATGGAAACAGCCAGAGTACTCTCCACTGACCCGCCGGAAAGGACTTCGAGCAATCCCTGAGAGGTGGCAAAATCACCAACCCTGGTTTCGTTTCCGATTTCCCAGCTTGAACCATTGCCGGTGATTTTAGCGTGCCCTTCAGCTGCCGCATTTATTCCCACCAAGCCGTTCAAGGCGGTCGTCACGGCTGCCCCGCCACTGACTTCCATGAAACCCTTGCCACTCCAGGCGATGTTGTGCGTACCCGAGGCCTCCCATACGGTGCCCGCACCCGACACGAACACCTCGCCGTCTGATCCGATCGAAAATCCGATCATGACCGTACCGCTGGGGTAAACAAAGCCTGCGGTGCCGGATGAAATGCTTAGAGTTCCCGCACCCGTCATGCCAATGATGTCAGGTAATGTTCCATCGCCTGTAAGTACGGCACCCGCCCAGGTTGGTTGGCTGTAACCCAGGAGTATGGCAGTGACGACCAAAGTGATGAGGGAACCCGTGCGAAGCAAACGACCGTTTGCAAGCTGTCGCATGGATGCAAGGGAAGGACAAGTCATTGCGCAACCTTTCAAGTTGGTCTGTGATGAATGTTCTTAGTCCGGATGGGAGTCCGGGAAATTGAATACGTAAAATGTGCAAATGAGGGGACGGTATGACATATAAAGGCAGTTGTTTACAGTTCCTGAATCAGACAAGGAAGGTTGTTCTGTCTCATACCTATACAGCAACACTTGCACCTTTACTGTTCACACCGGGGCGAACCACAAGGCGTCCGCGTCTTCTCCCTTTTCGCGTGACTGCTGGGTAAGTCAAAAGGAGAGAAGGCGCCGCCGCCACCTGTTGGTACTTGAAGTGGACAGAGGAATGGTGTGTGACACGCTACGCGCACTCTAAGGCAGTGGAGGAATTACCCGCAAATTTGCTGGAATCCCGTTCACCGAAACATTCTTCCATTGTGGTTTGCCACCGCAAAAATAGCAATAGGCTGCACCTATTTATCTTCAGGAAACCGTCAGCGGTCAGCCTAGCGATGGGCCACTCTTTCGTGCTCGAAATAGGGACTCGACGTCATTGGTTCCAGTTGGCCCACAATCTTCCGAACCCTCACGCAACTCCCTAAACAATTTAGATTTATGGATTCTGCCCGGGAGATTTTTGCCACCAAGGGCAAGTTTTTTCACGCATCAGGAATTGGAAAACCGCTGACGGATTTTTGTTCGGAGGCAGTGGCTCTCACAGTGTTAGTCACTCTCAACGAACTTTGTGCAACGGGTGATGATGGTAAATTTTACGTGCCCGATTTGTTGCGAATTTTGGAGTTCTCTTTTAGATGAGGTCGTTAACTCCAGCGATTTTTGTGCGATGCCTGCCGACAGATTTTGCACTCTCTTGGAATCCGATTTGTGCCAAGTTGGTTTTGATTTTTTGCGATGGACTTTTTTGTTTAGGCAACAACATTTTTTGAGACAGCCGAAGTTGCGAAACTATCTTTGATGAATTGGCTCCGTTTTGATGACACTCACCTTTTTGTTTGTTGATCAATGTTGTTCCACTAACAAATATCTTCGCAAGGTCTTGCGTGCCTGCCTCGGTTGGTGTCGGAAATGTTCTCGGATGTTTTCGCTCTTGGGTGGTTGTTGTGAAGTCTGTCCCGACCAGGTGACGTTGGAGGACCCGGGAACAAACGGATTGCTTCACCCGTCCCGACTGGCAATGGCAGCCGAGATATGTTTAACCCAGTGGGATGTTTCCGAATTTCCAAATGTTGGTCCAACGTGTGTACGTGGCGTTGAGTCCGATACTCCCTCGTTTACTGAAGAACGAAGGTTGCCCATTTTGAAGATCTTACCAAGATGTCGTTTCCGGTCGCACAGACGAACCAACAAACGATTAAGCAATTGTTCCCGTGAACTTCTGCGAATCAGTGTTCGCAAGCCACATTCCAGTAAAGGGTTGAGTGGCAGTTCTGGAAAAGCTAGGTGTTTCACCGCTTATGTGGGGATTCGTGTATCCCGCCTTTGAAGCCACACGCTGACCATCAAAGTTTGCGCAATTGTTTCAAGCTGTAGGATCTGAAAGGTCGATCACCGATTGCAAGCCGATGTGACTTTCGGCTCAGAAGCAGCCAAACCGGTCCTGCTAGCCTCGCGCGCGAATTCATGAAATCACCTTCTCAAATGCAGACGTGTCTTCGGCTCCTGGCTTGTGCCACCCTGTTCGTGGCTCTCTTGAATGTGCTCAATGCGTTATCTGTTTGTCGGGCGCATGAACGGGTGAATGTCGGCGGGGACTGTGAAATTGTTTGCAAGGCTCAACCCGCCATCGAATCCAGTAAAGACACTGATTTAGACGAGAGTGGGACAGTGCGTCAATCGGAGAACGAAATCCAATGGACCAAGGTCTACGAACCTGCTGGGACACCGGTCGACGAAGTTTCCGGCAACGATTGGCAGAAGTCGAACAGGGACTTTACTGGAGAGACTTCCGTTAGTGAGAAGCGAGTCTTCGGTAGCGTGGCTCTTGTCGGTGATTCACTTCTGTCGTTTCTGGAGAATGATTTTCCAACTACGGCGGTCGGTCACCTATCGCACACCGGTTCTGAAAAGCCGAGCGGTGATTTTGCAGAACAGACTCTCGTCAGCGGGGAACGACTCCTTGGTAGTGTTGTTGCCGTCGGTGAATCATTGATGCCTTCTCTGAAAATACCTGTGTCTCCTGAGGAAGTGATGGACGTCGCTCAGCGGGTGGAGCATCCAGAGCAGACTGTGTCAGTCGGACAAAATCCGGTTCTTAAGACAGAGTTAAACGAACTGGAAAGTCGCTTGTGCCAAGAGATCTCCGGGATCATAAAACAATTGACTCTGGACATCGGTGGAGTGAAACAAGTGCTGGGCAGGGTCGAGGAGACGGTTCCGACCAAGGAAATGGGAGAGGAGGTCAACCAGCGTTTGGGGCGTATCGAGGATTCTTTCCTGAGAGTATCCGATCTGGTTGGACACATCGATTCGACGACTCCCGAGATCGAGAGTCTGGAGGCACACTTCACGCAACTGCGTGAACAGGTCGCTTCTGCCCAGGCAGAGCTTCATCGAAACAGCCAAGGGGTCGTGGAAATCGGGGGTGCGTTCGGCACACGCCTGGATGAGTTGGAGGGCATTCTGCACAGGGTCATCGCCAAGTGGGACAGCGACCAGTCGGACCTGGCCCAGCGGTTCAGCCACCTGCAGGATTTCCAACCCGACCAATTGAATGACTTCAACGAGCGTCTGGGTCGCATTGAGGATTCCTTCCTGAAAGTATCCGATCAGGTTCGACACATCGATTTGACGACTCCCGAGATCGAGAGTCTGGAGGCACACTTCACGCAACTGCGTGAGCAGGTCGCCTCTGCCCAGGCGGAACTCGATCGAAACAATCAAGGGGTTGCGGAAATCGGAGGTGCGTTCGGCACACGCCTGGATAAATTGGAGGGCATTCTGGACGGGGTCATCAACAAGTGGGACAGC